>JAUXAH010000328.1 GCA_030614945.1 Phycisphaerae bacterium | reverse complement strand
TGTTGTAGGCCGGGCTCCGTGGCACATTAGCGAGCCGATATTAATAATCCTGCCGGCTTTGTTCATTTGCTTTCGATGCCGACAGAAGGCCTGTGAGATTACAAACGCAGCAGTCAGATTTACCTGCATAACCTGGTTCCAGGCCTCCAGGTCAACGTCTTCAGCCGGCGCTCGGGCGGTCGTCCCCGCACAATTGATGAGGATATCTATCCTGCCCGTTTCGGAGATTATATCCTTGAAAAGCGCCTCTATCCCTTTCGTATCTCCCAGGTCAAACGAGAAGGTCCATACCTTTTTATCGCTGCATCCTTGAATTTGTTGTTTGGCAGCTTGAAGCCGGTCTTCATCGCGGGCTATTATCGCAACGTCAGCTCCATTTTGGGCAAGGCCTTCTGCCACCGCAAGGCCGATACCTCTGCTGCCTCCGGTAACCAGGGCCGTTTTCCCTGATAGATTGAAAAGCCCACTTTCCATACATCCATACTAAAAGATAAATGCTGTTCCTGCAAATTCTTATTGCCCTTTTCCCACTCTTGATGGTACTATTGTCCTGAATCTGGCATTTTTTGCCTTTGAAATTGGGTTTGATTGGGTTTGTTTTCCCGGAGTCTGCGAAGTGGTACATTTTCATAATGCTTTGTTATAAAAGAAGTTAAGTTCATTTTGGCCTTTCGGAAATTGGCTTTGAATTGGGTTTGTTTTTTTGGACTGCGAAATCATCCTATTTTCTGTAATCCTTTGCTATA
This sequence comes from Phycisphaerae bacterium, assembly GCA_030614945.1. Next base: position 2,176 of record JAUXAH010000328.1, on the reverse strand, counting down.
AGTGAGTTTACATTCATTTGTGCTTTTCGGAAATTGGCTTTGTTTGGGTTTGTTTTTACTAAGTGTCCAATTGTGTTTATAATCATAAGCCAATTATGAAAAGATACTTACATTCATTTGGGTGTCTTGGAAATTGGGTTTGTTTTGCATAAAAAGAGCTGATTTGTAGAGCGTTCTCGACAGATGTAGAGGGCCGAGGACAGAAGACAGAGGGCAGAAGACAGATGACACATTACAGAAGACAGTTGCTACTCTCTGAAACATAAATCCGAAATCCTAAGCACTAAATCCTAAACAAATCCAAATTACACAAATTTAAATGTTCAAAACCTTGTCTGGCTTGACAAATAATGGTTTTTGGCGTGTATCTGCTGATACGAAAACGTGCGGTTCTCCGCTAAATATCGGCCATTTCTACGGTGGTTTGTATTATACCAAATTTTGCCGATTTTTCAAGCAAAAATAAGCTTTTTTATAAATATTTTAGCCACTAATTGACACGAATAAACGCAAATAATTTTGGGCGCAGAGGGCACGGAGAGAAAAAAGTTTATCAGGTAATCAGGTAAACAGGAAGTGGATATCAGGGGAACAGGAGAACAGGGGGTATAGCGTATAGCGTGCAGCGGATAGGGATGCTGGATGCTCGTTAGTGAGGAGTGAGCTAAAGTGAACTAAAGTGACTAAAGTTATAATCTGCCACGAAGACACAAAGACACGAAGTATTTTTGCCACGAATTGACACGGATTGGCACGAATTTATTGAGCCACAAAAATGCACAAAAAACACAAAGAAAACTTAGACGCGGATTGCGCGGATTTTGTTTAGCCACAAAAAGGCACAAAAGTCACAAAGTTAAATTAGCCACAGAGCACACAGAGAGCACAGAGTTGGCTTCACCGGCCGTGGTGTGGACGGCCTTGTTTATACAAACTCGCAGCCGTACTCCAAGCGAGCTTGTGCGTTCGGTTTGCGGAGTTTGTCTAAGTTGCTGACGTTGTCAGCGTTGGTGAAGCCAGAGAAGAGTCTTTTCTTTTTAGAGAGAATAGGCACGAAAAAGCACTCGTGCTACGTAGCGAGTACTTCGCAGAGTAGTACAAAAAGCACAAACATTTTTTAGACCACGAAGAACACGAAGAAAGACTAAAAAACAAGTTCATTGTTCGTAGAAAAATGGCCGCGAAAAGGCACAAAGAAAAATTTAGACGCGGATTAACGTGGATTTTGGCAGGTTCTGCCCGGCCTTTAGCTTACGCCGTTTTTAGTGTGTCTTCCATTGCGTATTCAGGGTCGAAGGGGCAGCAATCTATTCGGTAACCTAACAACAAACAAAACGGTTTTCACTCAGGCCACACGATTTTTTCAATAAATGCCTTAATTTTCTAGAACCAACCCAAGTAATGAAAAATTGTAAGCAGCGCCGCAAGAAAGAGAACAAGAACGTAAATCCAACGTGGTATTCTTTTGACGCAAGTCCATATCCTCCAGCGTATAGAAGGGGTAGTATTCAGCTCTGTTTCTGTTGCTATATCAGGGTGCTCTTGCTCTGCCTTGAGTTCGGCCTTTAGCAGTGCTTCGCACCTTGTGAGGAGAATTGTCTCGAGCCTGTTCCATTCATAGCTACTCACTGATGAAGGATTGCTTTCATATTGGACGACAAATTCCAGTATCTCTTCTGCCGTTGTGAACAGTTTTGAGTTTGCGTCATCGCTCTTAGCTTTTATGATTGACTGAAGAAACCGCTTAACTCTGAGAAACCTTTGCTCTCGTATGAACTCTCGCCCAGCTTCGGCTTGCTCTTTTGCCATGGCTTTCTGCTCGTCTTCAGTGAACTCGTCCCAGCGCTTAGGCTTAGCACGTTCCCATAGCGGCTGTAGTTCTCTCAGACTGTCTCTAATCCGCAAATCCTTGAGTTCCTTCCCCACCAACCGAACCAGCTCTTCGACCGATTTCTTGTTATTTGCCTTCTTTTTTTTACTGCTCATATACGTTCTTTGCATTTACGAGCCTTTGTTTAGTGAACGCTTAACATACTTGTATTTTAGCGTTAAGTGGCGTAAAAGGCAATAATTTATACCGTTTTTCCTTGCTTGGCAGGGATACAACGGGTACGGTTAATGTGTACCGGGAATGGTCCAAACCGCTTAATTCTTACTGCTCGGCTTGGGTGCGGTG
>JAUXAH010000330.1 GCA_030614945.1 Phycisphaerae bacterium | reverse complement strand
TGCGTGGTTATAAGAACCTCGCGAGCAGATTACGAACACCGCCGTTTTTAGAGCGATCTTCGTAGCCGGCTCAACAAGGAAAAAACAAATCATATTATACAAAAGATACGCCGGATGTCAAGCTCCTTAGTCCAGGATTACCGGCTAACTGACCATCTGCAAGCCGGCCAGGGCAACAAACTTGTCGTCGGCAAGTTCAAAAATTCCGTCAAGACCGGTTACCGTAAAGATACCTCTGGTTGCGGCGGCGACGCTGCAAAAAACAAGCCGATGCTCACAATCGGCCAACATCTTGCGCAACTTCAGCAGCTTCGAGAGACTTGAAGAAGTTACAATATCGACGCTGGAAAAATCAATTACCACGTCACAGTCACCTCTGTCACGCACGATTTCGATAACGCTTTTGAGCTCATCAGCCATTTCCGGTTCCTGGGGCAGGTCCACAAGGACGATATTCTCCGACCAATTTTGAATCCCCATTTCAAATCTCCTTTTTTAACTCAATACAGCTTTCGGGTGTTTCAAAGACGCCCATTTTGCAATAAGTCGTACCTGTGCCTCCTTCTTGCCCCTAAGGAGCAGGGAGGTGCAGGCAAAATGGGAACCTTTCAAATCCTTTATCGGCGCAAGTCTGGGCCGGGTTAAGCAAAAAATTAACCCCTGCTTGTAGCTGGCAGGGGCTGTCTTGTAACATTGAGCCGCCAAAACGGGCGTTTCAGTATCTTTAAGCATATGCTTTTAACAAAAGCTGGCAATGAGAGGTAAGAAATTTTTACTCGTCCTCTCTTTTTGCGAGCCGGCTTTCAGGAACCGAATGGTTCGCAGGTTCATTTTGAGAGCATCCATATAGGACGTACACCGTCCCACGCACCCCACCAGGGGCACGTTTTTAACTTGACAGCGTCACACGAGACACTATTTTTAGTAGCGAAAGTGACGCTACTTGTTGGTCAAGAAAGGCTTTCTTTCGGAGGAAATTTTTAATTGATGCCGGACAGGTAATACAGCATCTTATAATTTTCTATCCAGCTTTCGGTAACTTATGGCTTCTGCGATATGTTCGGGCTGGATGTTTTCAGCATCGACCAGGTCCGCTATGGTCCGGGCAACTTTGCAAATCTTGTCGTGGGCACGGGCGCTCAGGCCGAATTCCGTCATCGCCTGCTTGAGAATCAGTTCGGAAGCTGAATCAAGTTCACAAAACCTTCTAACTTGTTTGTGACTCATTCTTGCATTGATATAGACTTTATCATCGCCGAAGCGCCTTGCCTGAACATCTCTGGCTCCGGTGACATCCTGTCTTATCGTAACAGAATCGAGCTGGCCGGACTTTGAACGCAGCTTCGTAAAACTTATCGCAGGGACATCGATATGAATATCAATTCTGTCCACCAGCGGCCCGGATATTTTTGACAGATATCGTTCGATCTGGCCGGGAGTGCACTTACATCTTCTTGCATAGGTGCCGAAATAGCCGCAGGGACAGGGATTCATTGCTGCAACGAACATAAATTGGGCGGGAAAGCGAATGGTGCCTTTGGCGCGTGAAACGGTGATAAAACCATCCTCCAACGGCTGGCGAATCATCTCCAAAACGTGCCTGGGAAATTCCACAAATTCATCGAGAAACAATATTCCGAAATGAGCCAGGGACAATTCCCCGGGCCGAGGTGTCGTTCCGCCGCCCACCAGCGCCGGGCCGCTGGCTGAGTGGTGCGGCATTCGCACAGGACGAGTAGCCAACAACGCCTTGTTTTTACCCAGCAGGCCTACTGAGGAGTATACACGAGTGGTCTCAAGAGACTCTTCCAGACTCAAAGGCGGCAGAATGGTCGCCAATCTTTGCGCCAGCATTGTCTTGCCTGCTCCGGGCGGGCCAATCATCATTATATTGTGTCCGCCGGCGGCGGCAAGCGTCAGTGCCCGTTTGACACTTTCCTGTCCCTTAACATCTGCAAAATCAACTTCATAATTTGATGCTACGTTAAAAAGCTCCTCGACATTAACAGTGGTCGTTTCCAGCGGCAGCTGTCCGGAAAGAAAACTGACCGCCTGAGCGAGCGAGCCGACACCATATACCTCAATATCCTGAACCACCGCACCCTCTTTGGCGTTTTCCAGAGGGACAATCATTCGGCTGAAACCGCTTGCGGCGGCGGTCATCGCCATACTCAATACCCCGTTGACCGTTCTTACCCTGCCGTCCAGGGCCAATTCGCCGACAATAACGAAATCTTTAAGAATCGAACTGACCAAAGTGCCCTGGCCGATGAGCATACCTAAAGCAATAGGCAAATCGAAGGCAGGGCCTGCCTTTTTCACATCAGCGGGGGCCAGATTTACCAGCGACTGAGTTTTGGGATACTTATAGCCGCAGTTAACAATCGCGCTTTTGACTCTCTCGGTGCTTTCCTTCACGGCGGCATCAGGCAGACCCACAATCAGCGACTTTTCAAATCCCCCCCGCGCAACGTCAACTTCAACCTCGCAGATTATCCCTTCAATCCCTTCAAGCGTAACACTCTGCAGTTTGGCCAACATACTTTGACTTCCTTGTTTTTAGATTTGAAAAGTGCTTTTCATATCACTGCGACGGTCTCTACCGCCACCTTCTAAACCCAGCCCCTCCTTGACCAGCCCCTCGGAGGAGCGGGCCGAGGGGCGGGGTAAACCTCTGAAACAGCCGATTCGTTCCCGCTGCAAAAACCTTCGCAAAATTACTTTCCACGAAAGAATACCAGATGAGAAGTATTAAGTCAAATAGCATAAAGAGCTTACAGCAACAAGAAAAACTTCCAAAAAACCATTTTTCTCACCATATTCTCATCTTTGTTTCGCTAATATGGTGTTCGATAATTCCTACATAGGCGCGGCCGGCCTGTGTCGGGCGGCCTGACCACGG
>JAUXAH010000209.1 GCA_030614945.1 Phycisphaerae bacterium | reverse complement strand
CATGATATTGGGAAAAATTTAGTAAAAATGATGTTAGAAGGTGCAGGCTTTGAAGTTATAGATTTAGGAATAGATGTTTCTACAGATAAATTTGTAGAAGCCGTAAAAGAACATAAACCTAATATAATAGCGATGTCTGCTCTTTTGACTACTACGATGGTGAATATGCCAGAAGTTATAAAAGCACTGGAAGCTGCCGGCCTAAGAGATAAGGTAAAAATAATGATAGGCGGAGCACCTATAACTCAAAATTATGCTGATCAAATAGGGGCAGATGGATGCTCTCCTGATGCTGCTTCTGCGGTAGATAAGGCAAAAACTTTTATTGCTTAAATATTTATAATATTCAATATCTTAAATCTATTCCTTCTCAAATTAGCCAAGTCAAAGAAGGGAAAATTAAGATAAGATATAAAGACCTCCCAGGGTGGAACTATAGAGAAGCCGGTGGCATATTACGGGGAAAAGGCTTAATTTAACTGCTTTAGGTGGTTTGTTATATTTTATTAATATTGCGATAAAAAAATAAAAGACATCAAATGTTTGTAACGATTGTTGTCTTGCTTGGTATTGGTCCGGAAACTCCCCCTGCACAGATAGTGAGAACAGATAGTGAGAATATAAAAATCTCTTGAATTGCAGGTTTTATTGTGATCTCTTTTTTGAGAATGATAAATAGTTACAAAATAAAATAAAATTTTCCTATAAGGTCATTTTGTTAAATGTTAAAATATTATAGATTGTAGTTTTTCGGATTAACCAATTTAATTGAGATAGGAGAGTATCATGATTCATCATATCCAGAATAAGATCTACCACGTTGAATTATTACCACCAAAACAGGATTCAGAAAAGCTTGAAAAGGATCTTGAAATATTTTCAAATAGATATCTCAGGGTTATGGACAGCGGTTATTGTGCAGGTATAACCGATAATGCAATGGGTCTTCTGTCATTCCAGGGAACAGAAATGATTGAGGAACTTGAACTTCCCGTCATACCGGAGCAGGTGATGATTCACCTTACTACTTTTCATACAAAAGATGATCTGGGCAACATTCTTGACATATGTAAGTCAAAAGGAATCAGGCATCTCCTGATAATAACAGGAGACGGTTCGGAGCGTCTTCCCAAGCTTCAGCCTTCAGATGTAGGCGCCACTGATGTCGAGTCCGTCACTTCCGTTGAACTGTTAAAGTACATAAACCGTGAGTATCCGGATACTTTTGTACTCGGAGTCGCATTTAATCCTTATGAACCGGAAGAACATGAATTTGAAAAGATGGAAAGAAAAATGAAAGCAGGTGCCACTTTCATTATTACCCAGCCTTTGATAGAGAGAAATGAAGTTGTCGACAGACTTCTTAAAAAATATCCTGAAATACCGGTAATTGTAGATGCCTGGATGAGTAGAAAACTGCATCTTCTTTCGGAAGCAGTCGGCTATGAAATGCCTGAGAATACAGAATTTGACCCCATATCCACTTTAAAAATGCTCCACAAATTATATCCGGAGTGTGGCATTTACCTATCACTGCTCGGATTTAAAACACAATACGATCTGATTAAAGATATCTGGGTCTGAAGGCCCGTAATTGCAAGGAGGCGTTATGAAAATAGTAGTATGCATCAAGCAAGTACCGGCAACTAACGATGCTAAAATCGATCCTAAAACAAAACGCATAATAAGAAAAGGTATAAAAGCGATCCTGAATCCTTTTGACACTTACGCCGTGGAAGAAGGTGTACAGTTGAGAGACAAATTCGAAGGAGAAGTAATTGCCCTGTCAATGGGTCCGCCAAAAGCTAAAGAAAGCTTGAGAGAGGCTGTTTCAATCGGAGTTAACAGAGCCATTCTGCTCAGTGACCGGGCTTTTGGCGGTTCGGATACATGGGCTACAAGCTATGTCCTTGCAAAAGCCATTGAAAAGATCGGGGATGTTAATCTTGTAATTTGCGGCAAGCAGGCCATAGATGGAGATACAGCCCAGGTAGGTCCTGGAATTGCAGCTCATCTTGACTGGCTTCAGGCAACTTATATTATGGCCGTGGAAGAGATATCTTCTTCATCCATCATAGTTAAAAGGATGCATGAAGATGGTTATGATATATGTAAAATGTCTCTTCCTGCAGTAATAACCGTTGTAAAAGACATCAATACACCCCGTATACCATCACTTAAGGGTCGACTGGCTTCAAGAAAATGTGAAATACCAGTATGGAAGCCCGATGATATAGGTGCGGATACATCAAAAATCGGTCTGGACGGATCACCCACAAGGGTTGTAAAAATACAGCCTCCACCTCCCCGACACACAAGCACAAAAAAGATTGAAGGATCTTCAACGGAATGTGCACAAGCCCTACTAAGAGAGTTAAGACTGCGAAGTATAGTTTGATTCAGAGGAGAGAAAAATGATAGCTTTTAAAGATGCCGAAAGAAAAGAATATCGCAATATATGGGTAGTCGCTGAGATTTTGTCCGGTGAAATACAACCTGTGACGCACGAGCTGACAGGTGCTGCAAGAACTCTTGCAGATCTCAGAAAGAGTGAAGTCTGGGTTGTTGTCATGGGATCCGGTATTGAAGGAAAACCGGAGTCGCTTTTTGCGTATGGAGCGGATGTTGCAATAGTGGTTGACAATCTGGGATTATCCGGTTTTGTCGATGAAACCGAAACAAAAATCATGAAACGCCTTATCGCAAAATATAAGCCCGAAGTCGTGATCTGCGGAGCCACAACAAGGGGACGTGCCCTGATGCCACGAGTTGCCGTAATGACAAACTGTGGTCTTACAGCTGACTGTACGGGTCTTTCAATTGACCCTGAAAACGGTGGCCTTCTTCAGACAAGACCGGCTTTTGGTGGTAATATCATGGCCACTATCCGCTGTTCAAACCACAGACCTCAGATGGCGACCGTACGGCCAAGAGTCATGAAATCGCCGGAACCCGATCCTGGTCGTACCGGCAGAATTATAAAAGAAGAAATGCTTACAAGTGATACCGAAAAGATCAAGCAGATAATAGATGTTTTTCATAGTACCGAAACTGCTGTTAATCTTGCCGATGCACAGATAATAATATCAGGTGGAAGGGGAATGAAAGGTCCCGAAGGCTTTAACCTTTTGAAACAGTTTGCCGAAAGGGTAGGCGGAGCAGCTGTAGGTGCAAGCAGGGCTGCTGTTGATTCAGGTTGGATCCCTTATGCACACCAGGTCGGACAGACGGGACAGACAGTCCAGACAAAGGTTTATATAGCCTGCGGCATTTCCGGACAGATTCAGCATCTTGTAGGAATGCAGTCCTGTGATTTGATCATAGCTATAGACAAAAACCCCGATACACCCATGATGCAGATTGCGGATATAGCCGTAGTCGGGGATCTGTTTGAAATCATTCCTGAAATTGTCAGGGAGATAACTAACCTTTAGAACAAATGTTCTGATTGCAATAGATACTGAGTAATAAGGTAAAATCATTTAATATAATTTATTTATATTTGCAATAGGCTTTCAGAAAACTTGCTCTTTTAAAATTAAATATTAGGAAGGAAAGATTTTACAAAGCGAATTTTATCTTTATTACCTGTCTTGTAAGCAGTCAAGGCAATCAGAAGAACAGTAATATGAGCGATAGTGCAGTGATTGGAGACAGCCCGTACAAGGCAAGGGTTTAAGAGTTTTCTGAAAGGCACTTTGTATTTATAGTATTTGAAAAAAAGGAGGTTAAATGATGTTAATTATTGGAGAAAAACTAAATTCAGCAAGGAAAAAAGTTAGAGAAATGATTGAGAATAGAGATATAAAATCTATTCAGGATTTAGCCAAAAAGCAAGTAGAAGGCGGAGCAGATATTTTAGATGTAAATTCTTCTGCTGCAAACGGCAATAAAGAAGAAAATATGGAATGGTTAGTAAAAACAGTTCAAGAGGTGGTAGATGTTCCTTTATGTATTGATAGTCCTAATGCAGAAGAAATTGAAAAAGGCTTAGAAGTTCATAATTGGGATAAAGGTAAAGCTTTAATTAATTCAATTACCGGTGAGAAAGAAAAGATTGATAGATTATTACCTACTATCATAAAATATAAATGTGCAGTAGTAGCGCTTGTTATGGATGAACGAGGCATTCCTGATAATTCCAAAACCCGGGTTGAGATTGCCGAAAAATTAATAAAAATATTAACTGATGTCGGAGTTCCTTTAAAAGATATATTTATTGATCCGTTAGTAGTGCCTATCGGAACTAATGATAAAAATGGCTTAATAACGATGGAAACTATAAGAAGCGTTAAGGAAGCCAATCCTGAAGTAAAAATAGTAACAGGTTTAAGTAATATATCTTTTGGTCTTCCTGAGAGAAAATTAATTAATCAAGTCTTTATGATTTTGACTATGGGCTGTGGTATGGATGCAGCAATTATTGATTCTACAGATAAAAGAATAATGGCTATTATTAA
>JAUXAH010000523.1 GCA_030614945.1 Phycisphaerae bacterium | reverse complement strand
CCGTGTATCCTATTAACAAGCGCAGCGGGCGAAGCGGTCCTGAGCAAGGCGCTGCGACTCGATGTTTTCAGCGTGATTGACAAGCCGGTCGATATGAGTATTCTGCGGGAACAGTTGAACAGATTGTTTATGAAAAAGTATAATAGCAACATTTTCGCGGAATAACCGTATAGTCTTACGATATCGGATAAAATAGAGTTAAATAAAAAGCAGAAAAGTTTTTTGAAAGGAGTAAGGACAAAATGAAGATTCGACCATTGGCAGATAAGGTGCTTGTTCAGCGTCTCGAGGCAGAAACGAAGACGACGGGCGGGATAGTCCTGCCGGACAGCGCCAAAGAAAAACCACAAAGAGGGAAAATAGTGAGCGTCGGCAAGGGTAAATTGCTCGATGACGGGACGCGTCAAAAGGTACAGGTAAAAAAGGGTGATATGGTGCTTTTCACAAGCTATGCCGGAACAGAGGTAAAGATAGACGGCAAAGAGTATCTGATTATGGATGAGTCAGATATTATGGCGGTAATTGAAAAATAGCGTATAGCGTACAGCGTATAGTGTATACACTAATTAAAAAAGGAGAAAGAAAGATATGGCAGCTAAAAAGATAGCTTTTGGTACTGAGGCGCGCGCGGCTGTTCGAGAAGGTGTGAACAAACTTACCAAGGCGGTAAAGATAACACTTGGGCCTGGCGGCAGAAATGTAATTCTGGAAAAATCGTTCGGCTCACCGACCGTTACCAAAGATGGAGTGACGGTTGCCAAAGAGATTGAGCTGGAAGATAGCTACGAGAATATGGGCGCACAAATGGTAAAAGAGGTGGCCTCGAAGACATCGAGCGTGGCGGGTGACGGGACAACAACTGCAACAATTCTGGCTGAGAGTATTTTCGTTGAAGGCCTCAAAAACATCACGGCGGGGGCCAACGCAATGCAGGTAAAACGCGGTATCGAAAAGGGCGTGGATGCAATCGTAGAAGAACTGCACAAGATGAGCACGCCCGTTGAGTCGAGCAAGCAGATCGAACAGGTAGCGACGTGCTCGGCGAACCAGGATGTTGAAATCGGCAAAAAGCTGGCAGAAGCGATGGACAAAGTCGGTAAAGACGGCGTTATAACGGTTGAAGAAGGCCAATCGCTGGAGACAACGGTCGAACTGGTTGAAGGTATGCAGTTCGACAAAGGGTACCTCAGCCCGCACTTTATTAACAACCTGGAGAATATGACAGTAGTGCTGGAAAAGCCGTATATTCTGGTGCACGAGAAGAAAATCAGCTCGGTAAAATCGCTTGTTCCGCTACTTGAGAAGGTAGCCAAACAGGGCAAGCCGCTGTTGATTATCGCCGAAGACGTTGAGGGTGAGGCGTTGGCTACGCTGGTTGTCAATAAACTGCGTGGCGTGCTGCAGGCGGCTGCTGTGAAGGCGCCTGGTTTTGGCGACAGACGGAAAGCTCTGCTCAGTGACATAGCCGTTTTGACCGGCGGTGAGGCCATCTTCGAGGACCTGGGACTGCAATTAGAAAACATCGAGCTCAAGCAGCTTGGGCGGGCGAAACGAATTACTATCGACAAGGACACCACCACCATCATCGAAGGGGCGGGCAGCACAACAGCCATTAAAGGCAGGATAGAGCAGCTTAAAACCGAGATTGACAACTCCACCAGCGATTACGATATCGAGAAACTGCAGGAGAGACTGGCAAA
>JAUXAH010000705.1 GCA_030614945.1 Phycisphaerae bacterium | reverse complement strand
TCGAACACAACCCGCCAGGAAATGGTGATGAGCATTACACAATCTACTGGCGGGCAGTTTCGGCCGGAACTACGATTACTCTCCTGGAGCAGCACGATGGAACCCAGGTGAATATGTATGGCGTTGCAGCAATCTCAAGCGACCTTATCAATCTGCCGCCTGTGGCGGATGCAGGCAAAGGTAAATATCACCGCCAGATTTTTCAAAATCGCTTTGCAGGACGCTTTTTCTGATTCACTACTGTTGGCCTTTGGGTCAAGGTAGTCCACCCAGCCGAACTTGCACATCCGGCTTTGGCATCTTGGCATCACCCATCTCCATCGAAAGTGGATTAACGTACACGCCGCGAAGAATGGGAAAGCCAATCTACCCGGCGGAAATTGATGACGAGCTAATCGAAACCATCGCAAGCTGCAGGGTGCCTGCCAAGGCTGTCCCGGCGCTCAAATGACCCTCTGGTAGATATCCTTTGTAAAAAGGCCTGGCACTAAAAGCGATCGGCGCAGCCACAATTCCCCCGGCCCGGCTGCTGGACGATTCGCTTTGCAGAATTAGTGAGCTTTTTAACCCCACTTTGGCTCGCTCGATTTCTTCTTCATTGATTCCTTCGCTGAGCCGATTGAACTCGCCGATTATCACGTCAAGCGTTTCCTGCCCCTTTTCCGGCGTCGTGCCTGCGTAGCACATTATACCAGCCGCACTTTTGAGACCGTGATACCACGCTCCTATTGCGTAGCACAGGCCTCGCTTTTCTCTTACCTCTGTAAATAGTCTGGCACTCATTCCGCCCGAAAGAACTGATACCGCCACCCTTGCATTGTAGTAGTCCTCATCGGTTGGTTTAATCGTCTCGGTCATCAGGCCGATATGAACCTGCGCACCATCGTTATGCAGATGCGTATATTTACTTGATGCTGGATGCTCGATGCTGGATGCTCGATGCTGGATGTTGGTATCGAGAATCGAGAATCGAGAATCGAGAATCGAGACAATAGCATCGAAGTCGTATTTGCCCGCAACCGCAAAAATTGTCTGCGACAGGTTGAAGTTG
>JAUXAH010000458.1 GCA_030614945.1 Phycisphaerae bacterium | reverse complement strand
CTTTAGTACCCTGATTGTGTCAGAGCCCTTAAACTCCGTACCATCAATAAGCGTACCACTGACGGTCAACTCTACCAGCCCTTCAACATCATTTAGCATCTGCTGGGTTTGGTATCGGCTTAGTTTGACAAGCACTTTGTTTGCCCCCTGGTTGGTTCTGCTCCACACTGGCCCGATTTCTTCATTTTCATTTAGAACAATAGTGTCGGTATCTATATCGGCAATATCATAGCCGTCGGGAAGTTCGATAGTGCAGCTAATCCAATCCCCGTTGCTTTCAAGATTTAGAGTTTTGGGCATTATTTTAACAGTGGCAGGAATTGGTGTTACAAATTCGTAAGCTCCGAGGTCTATTTTCTCGCCTAATATCCGTGGGTTTCCGTCGATGTCGGTTTCACCAGGCCCTGCGACAAAATCAGGGTCGCCGGCATCAATGCAGGGAGAGCCTTCAAGCAAGTGATAATCGCCCGCGGTAACGATTTGAATGTCACTTGTTAGGTAACCTGTGTTGTCAAAGTATGGGTCGAGGTTTATGTTGCCCTGGCCCCAGTCTATGGTACAACCGCTATCCTGTATTACGTTCTCATCACTTCCCTGAATGTCGCAGTATGAAATCTGTATTGAGGTGGCAGCACCCAGGTTGCCCACGATGACCTCTGATGCATACGGCGCCGTATCGCCCCAGAGAATACTGTGACTTATAGTCAGATTGCTTGATTTGTAGCAGTAGATGGCCCCTGCTGAATCGTAAGCAGTGTTTCCGGTAATAGTGCAATTGACAATAACCGGATTGCCGGCGTTGTGGCTGTAAATTGCGCCTCCGGTGGGCGCCACGTTTGCACTGATAATGCAATTTCTTATTATCGGGCTGCTCGCATTTAAGTAGAATCCGCCGCCGCCGACCAATGCTGAGTTTGCTGTGATATTGCAGTTAGTAATGTGCGGCCGAGTTTTACTGTTTGCACATGCGATTGCGCCGCCAAAGACCGCCGAGTTAGTGGTGACAAGACAGTTGGTAATTGACGGACTGCTATTGTTATAGCAGTAAACTGCGCCACCTAACAAACCATATCCGTTCGTGATGGTAAGTCCTGCTACTGTTGAATCGGCACTTTCGCCCATGTAGAAAACAAAGCCGCGGCCCTTACCCTCACAGTCGATGATGGTGCTATTTACGATCTGTTGGTCGGCAGGGTCTGTGCTGCGGACCGTAATCGGCTTGCCCTTGAGGTTTATGTTACGATTGCCCGAGCCGGAATATCTTCCAGCAGCGATGACCACCGTATCAAAATCTCGGCAAGCATCGATGGCAGACTGAATGGTGGGATATTCTTCAGGCACATAGTGAACGGCTGCAATCGCCGAATTGGCGATTAGAACAGCAAGAAAACAAATTGTTATTCTTTTGTGTTTCATTTTTCTTTACCGAAATTATCTTTTAATGAAATTACTCACCCTCGAAACTTAAAGCACAACTTCAGAATAAGAGCTGGGAACGTAATACAGTATTATCTCAGGTCCGAAACCTGCCGGCATCTGGTCGGTCCCTGAACGGTTGAAGAAAAGGTCGCTGTTTCCACTTAAGGTCATAGGACTACCAGAATAATTAATTACTGAGCCATCAATTGTTCCACCTGCATCGCCGAAGAATTCGATTCCGTTGGCGGCAATGGCGCCATTCAGAGTGTCGAAGTTTCCGCCGAAGGATACACTAAAGCCGGGAGCCATAAGGAAAGTGCCGGTTTCATCTCTCAGCTCACCGAATTCTTCCGGCAGGTCAGTGACGGGGTAACTGTTGACGGTGCCTGTGAAACATATCTGGTTTGTCCCGGAGTTATCACTCAAATCGCCATTACCGACGATGACGCCGGTTATTGTAGTATTTCCTTGAAAGGTGACAATGTTGGGAGCCTCGATGAAGACGACGCCTCTAAATGTTACGGTACCGAAGGAGGGGTCGGTTCCGG
>JAUXAH010000402.1 GCA_030614945.1 Phycisphaerae bacterium | reverse complement strand
GCCCTCACCAGGCCTTCGCAAACTGCGGCCCGGCAGGTCTTCAAAACGATGTGCTCTTCGTACTCGTCACGGAAATGACGCAAAGTCGACAGCACCGGATTCGGGGCCGTCTGTCCAAGGCCGCAAAGTGACGCCTTCTTGATATGTTCTGCCAAATGCTGAAGGTAATCAAGGTCTTCTATTTTGGCCTCACCCCGGCTAATGGCCTCAAGAATCTCCAGCATCTTTTTCGTACCGACCCTGCACGGAGTACACTTACCGCACGATTCAGCCTGAACAAATTCGAGGAAGTACCGCGCGATATCCACCATGCAGGTATTCTCATCCATAACAATCAGGCCGCCCGAGCCCATTATCGCGCCAAGCTGCTGCACGCTGTCGTAGTCGATTTCACTGTCGAGATATTTTGCCGGTATGCACCCCCCCGATGGGCCGCCCATTTGAGCCGCCTTAAACTTGCGCCCCTTCGGAATCCCGCCGCCGATTTCAAAGATGATTTTACGAAGAGTCGTCCCCATCGGAACTTCTACCAGTCCGGTGTTGTTGACCCTGCCTGCAAGTGCGAAGATTTTGGTTCCGCTGCTCTTTTCGGTGCCTATCTGGTTATACCATTGGGCTCCGTTTTCTATGATAAGCGGGACGTTGGCCAGCGTCTCGACATTATTAATGGTCGTTGGTTTACCCATATATCCCTTTTGCACTGGAAACGGCGGCCGAGGGTTTGGCATACCGCGCTTGCCCTCAAGTGATGCTATAAGAGCGGTTTCCTCACCGCAGACAAACGCCCCGGCGCCCATACGGACTTGTATGTCAAAGCCAAAACCCGACCCCGCTATATCGTCTCCCAACAGTCCAAGAGTACGTGCCTGCTGAAGTGCGATACTAATATGTTCAACCGCGATGGGGTACTCAGCCCGAACATATATGAATCCCTGGCTGGAACCAATGGCATAAGCGGCCACAATCATTCCCTCGATAACTCTGTGTGGGTCGCCTTCCAACAGGGCCCTGTCCATAAACGCCCCTGGGTCACCCTCGTCGGCGTTGCAGATAAGGTATTTTTCCTCACCCTCTGACTTTCGGCAGAAATTCCACTTCACCCCCGTCGAAAAACCGGCTCCACCGCGACCTCTGAGACCTGACTCTGTAACCTCGTCTATAATCTGTTGTGGCTTTTTCTGCGTTATGGCCTGTACTGCCGCAACATATCCTCCGCGTTCGATCGCATCTTCAATTCTCCTCGGGTCAATTCGCCCGCAGTTCTCCAGTACGAGCCTTGTCTGCTCCTTGTAAAAATTAATATCCTTTATCCTCGGCGCCGGTTTGCCGTCCTGAATTACCGCCAGACGCTCAACTACCTGGCCATTCTGTATTGTCGTCGAAATTATCTCGTCAATATCTTCGCTGCTGACCCCGCCGTAGAAATACTCATAAGGCTCAATCAGCATAACCGGCGCGCGGGCGCACATCCCGATACAGCCGGTCTCGACAACCGAGACTTCCTTTTCAAGAGAAAGACTCTTCAATCTTTCCCTGAATTTCGCCGCTACCGCTTGGGCTCCCAACGCCCTGCACCCCGTCGTGCAGATTAGGACCCTCGCTTTATATTCCTGCCGTCTGTTCAGCAGCTCCTGCCGGAACCGCTCGATGTCACCCATTGATCTTATCTTTTGCTCTGGTCTCAATTTCAACCGTACCTTTCGAGTATGTCCCTGACCTTGTTCGGTGCCAGGTGGCCGTAGTAATCGTTATTGACCATCATCACCGGACCAAGAAAACACGTTCCAAGACACGCAACCGTTTCAAACGTAAACCGCATATCTTCGGTCGTTTCACCTTCTTGAACACCAAGGACTCGACGGATGGCCCGGATTATATCCCGGCCGCCTTTTACATGACACGCCGTCCCTCGGCAGCACTTTATCGTGTTTCGACCGTGAGGCTCAAGATGAAACTGTTCGTAGAAGGTTGCCACCCCGTAAATCCGGCTGGCAGCGATGCCTGTGCGGCTGCTCACGACCATCATCACACTCGGCGGCAGGTAACCGTAGGCTTCCTGAATCTTCTGCAGAATGGGAATAAGGTCGCCAAAACCGGCGTTCGGCATCGATGCCAAAATCTTATCAAGCGGTTCCACGCTCAAAGGACCCTCTTTACTCAAGTCCATATTCACTTCCGTAAGAATACCCCACGTAAACGCTTACTGTTTCGACTCCAAGCGGGCGATATTGTATCTCCGCTGATAACGCAGTCAAGACAAAACTGCCATCGGCCTGTGTATGGAAGAAGGCAGCACCTTCAAAGCTCTGAACATAGAAGACTCTACTGGTTGTT
>JAUXAH010000143.1 GCA_030614945.1 Phycisphaerae bacterium | reverse complement strand
GCTCTCGCGCGGCGGGGGGGGGACGCCCCCCCCCGAGCCCCCCCCAGCCGCCGCAAAAAGTGGCCCGCAAGCTTGGGTTTGCGCGCCAAAAAAATACAAACATTCGAAAGCGGCGGCTAAATTCAGAACACTCCGCTCACTTCTTCGGCTTGATTCTTGTAGATGAACATATCTTTGGCACCCTGGCACCGCCGCCTAAGACTATTTTATGCGGCCTCGAAGATGTTCGTTCGTCATACAGGACCGGCGGAAGTACCGCCTAAAAAATCACCGACGAGAGTACTCGCCAAGAGGTTCGCCGGGGCAAACCCGGCTTGGTTGCGGTGCTACGCCCCGCAATCCAACCGGGACTGCGGTGAATGCGCAGCACCTTGTACCCCGGCGAATCGGCGATGTTTTTTCCTTACTTCCTCACTCACAAAGAAGGCCGCCACCGGCAGCTCTGCTGCACGGTGAATACAGACCGCCCGGCAACTTCGTCACACGGGCGGAAGACTCGCCGAGGACGGCGAGAACTTCGGCCTGCTGGCCTTAGGAGTCGGCACCTGACGGTGCCGTGAAAAGGTCTTTATTCTCGTCTGCGACCGGAATTATAAGGATTCTTGACCCCCATTTTCAGGCGTTTACGCGGTATTGCTTCCCTGTTGTTCCGGTGTTGCCTTTTTTTAATTATCTTAGCTGATTACTCAATTTCCATAGGATCGCAAATTTAGCCTTGACAAGATGTTCCCACATCGCCGATACTGACTATTGCCTCAGGGATGATAGGGCTCTGCTGGCGAGCAACCCGAGGGCCCTGAGGCAGTCGAAGCAAAGCTTCGTGTGTTGCTCTTTCTGGGGGCCGTAACAGGCCCCCACTTGTAAGTGTTGTCTCGGGTTGACGTGGACCGTATCCTTTTAACGCTCCGGTCGAACTTGACTGAATATCCGGGGGCCGGCAACGGCCCCCAGCCTTACAGTTGCTTTGACTCGAATCCGAAAAACGCAAGGTAGGGTATTCGGTTATGATCCACGGACCGGACAATCAATTCGAAATAGTCGATGGCCCCTCTTCTCAACTTGAAGACAGAGAAACAACTGTCAATCGAGCCTCCCCGAAAGTCTATCGCGATAAGTTCTATCGTCATTACGGCAGCAAGATGTCGGCAGTGGAGCTCCTCTTTGATACCGTGGATTGTCTCGATAAAACTAATTTTTTGGGTCGTTATCTCAACTGCCGTTCCGGAGCTGAGTTCTCCAGGCACGAAGATACCGGCGAGGTCCTGGTCTTTGCTCACCACTGTAACTTACGATGGTGTCCAATGTGCGGAGCTGCTCGCCAGTCCTGGATCGCAGAGGAATGTCGTCGATGGTTTATCCAGGTACACAAACCAAAACTTATCACGCTTACTTTGAAACACTCTAACGCCCCGCTTGCTTATCAAACTAAATGTCTTTACGATTACTTTCGCAAGCTCCGTAAAACAGCCTGGTTCAAAAAGCATGTTCGAGGCGGCACTTGGTTTTATCACATCAAAAAATCGCAGAGTGATCACAAGTGGCACCCGCACATCCATTGCCTTGTCGATTCGGACTACATCGACAAAACCGAACTATCAAAACGATGGCTTAAAATCACTGGTTCGAGCAAGGTTGTGCATATCAAAGCTGTTACGAACCCTGAAAATTCAGTAAAGCATGCAGCTCGTTACTCTGCAGAGCCTTGCAACGTTGCAGATCTGCAGCTTGCCGATGCAGTCGAGCTTTTTTATGCTCTGCAGGGTAAAAGAATTTGCGGTTCATGGGGAACGGCCCGCGGGATATCCTTCCGACCGAAACCTCCAGATGATTCGGGTAAGTGGAAAACTATCGGTTCTTGGATTACAGTCGTTGAGAACCTTGGCTATGACGACAATGCTGATGCAATTATGAAAGCCTTTCGCTTAAACAAACCACTCGACAAGGGTATCAGTATGTACGCCCTGGAGCTTGAGATCTACGACAACTTCATTCACGCTCCGCCTAAGTTTGACCCGCAAGGAAGGTTTAATTTCGCCGCGTAACTCAAAAATTTATGCACAATATGAGGTACTTAAGATGCGCCGACAAACAAAAACTCGCAATCGTAAAGAGCTTCGAAGTGAGCTCGACTTCTTTGTTGACTTCTATGATATCGCTGCTCTTAAAGATTCCGATCCTTTAGCCAAGGCCATTTGGGATTCTGCTGTTAGCGGAGTCGGAATTTCTGATGATGAAATGCAGCGGTTGCTTAAGAATCGAAATGTTCCGTTTGATGTACCAACCGGGGTATAATTGCTTCGTCAAGTCCCTGAGCACACATTTTTATTTCCAGTCCGATATCCACGATTACGAGCTGCGATATCTTCCCCTGGTCCGCGTGATCTTAAACCCGCTGCCGGCAGGACCGTCAAGGAAATTTTCCGCAAATTTTAAGGTGAAAACGTCAAAGAAATACTGAAACGCTCCAACAACAATCATAAATCATCGCAATCAATACAAACAAACATCATCATCAACTTACCCATACAACAACAGAACGCCCGCACCATACGACCACCACAACCACCATACAACATCATCACAACAATCCAACCTACTAAAGTAAAGCCCATCACAAAACTATCCAATCCCATCAATCCTGTGCACTCACGCTTCAAAATAAATCATCATCTTGCTTTTATTTTGTTTTGAATTCTTTTTCACTCACACACCCACCCACCCGCCCACGCAGGCTCCGTGCGAAAACCGAAAAGCTTCTGGCGCAAGCTCCCTTTGAAAACCGGAAGCTTCTGGCGCAAGCTCCCTTTGAAAACCGGAAGCTTCTGGCGCAAGCTCCATTCAACCTGCAAGCACGCGCGTAAGCTTCCTTCTCGCTCCATTCCGCGCTCTCGCGCGGCGGGGGGGGGACGCCCCCCCCCGAACCCCCCCCAGCCGCCGCAAAAAGTGGCCCGCAAGCTTGGGTTTGCGCGCCCAGCAAATACAGAAACTCGAAATGCGGCGGCTAAATACAGAACACTTCGCTTACTCCCTCGGCTTGATTCTTGCAGATGAACATTTCACGGTCTAAGGCACGCCGCACAGGACTATTTACTTGCCCATCGACCAAGCCCTCGCAGCACCAAAATCGTCATATCCGCCCTCAAGTTCGAAGGTCGGTTGGATATGATGAGTACACCCGGTGTACCGGGCGATTTTGGTCCCACGAAATTTGTTACGATGGGCAAGAGGGCCGGCGGCTTCGCCACACGGCCCAATACAGACCGCCCGGCGGCTTCGCCACACGGTCGGAAGATTGCTCGAAGACTCGCAAGACTTCGGCCTTCGGCCTGAAGAATCGGCACCTGACGGTGCCGTGAAAAAGTCCTTATTCTCGTCTGCGACCGGAATTGTCAGAAAAATAAATACTCAATTTTCCCCATTGTTTCTGCCTTTTCACAGTCTTAACGCTCACTTTCCCCCCTATTGCTCCGGTGTACCCTATTTTTTTTGTTGATTTCTATGCCTTTAAGCCGATACCATATGTGGTATGACAAAGAAAACAGAATCAAGATGTAAGGTATGCGGGGCAATCATAGACATGCATGCTCGGTTTTGCTCTCACTTTTGCAAGCTCAGCAGCATAAACGATGACCTGCATGCAAAAACCCAAACCAAAACCAAACGTAAAAAGAAGTCCAAGAAAAAATCATGAGTATGTTCGGAACCGACTTATTCAAAGTTATGCGTTTTGTTATGGCTATCCTGAAACTCTTAGCAGAGATTTTTGGCGATGACGATGACAAAGAAAAAGCTAAAGAAAATGGCTTCTAAAAAGGAAGGTGTAAAATGGCATTAGTTAAATTTGGCGGCGGCGTTGTTGATATGCGTGGTTCAATCGCCGGTACCGTCTTTTCAAAAAATCGCTATGGTCAATATGCTCGAGCTCGAACGAAACCTGTCAATCCCAACACGGAACGTCAAGATGATGTCCGTGACGGCGTGGCAGAAGCGACTGCACGGTGGTCGGCAGCCTTGACCGATGCTGCACGCATTCTCTGGAACGATTACGCTGCAGGTGTGTCAATGAAAAATCGCCTCGGTGAAGCGATTTTCCTTTCCGGTTTTAACCATTACGTCCGAAGTAATGCGTTCCGTATTTCACTGGGCTTTGCCCCCATCGATGCGGCTCCTGCAATCTTCGAGTTGCCGGCACATGACCCATCGCTCGCAATCGCTCCGTCAGCTGGTTCGCAACAACTTGAAGTTACGTTCGACAATTCAATGGACTGGGCAAACGAGGCCGGCGGTGTACTATTCATCCACCAGGGCCGGCCGCAAAACCCTCAACGCTTTTTCTTCGGTGGACCTTACAGATGGTGCACCTGTGTTGGCGGTGATGACATTACTCCACCTACAAGCCCAGAACCCGCACCTGCTGTTTATCACATCACCGAATTGCAGAAGCAATGGATCTACTGTCGTATTCAACGTGCCGATGCCAGGCTTAGCGAAATCTTCAGAGCTGAAGCATTTGTTGGTCCATAAATCAAAGCTCTTTAATATATTAAGGAGTGAATGATGCCCAGCCCCATTCGACCCTGGCCTTATGCTGCCAAAGCTGTTATTCAATTTCGATTCCGTGTTGACCGCTTAGAATTGTGGGTCACTTTCCGCCATCCCATGAACGAAAATCTCATGCCTCCAGCGGCAGCCTTCGTCTTTAAGGTTGACGGCGTTGACAAAATACCGCTGCTTGGTGTTTGGCGTTCACCATGGACCATAGCCTTTATTATTCTTAACATCCCAGCTAATCCAGCCCGGGTGCTCTCCACTTACTTAGGCCCACTCGATACGTTGGTTACTACATGGGGAAAGCAATGGGAACCCTGGGACAGAATCATTTGCATTGATGTTCCATACGGTTGGGAACATATCCTTGAAGTCGATCCGGAAAACACCAGGGTCACCATTAACGGCCAATTCGTTCTGTCAACTGCAACTGTGACAACAGGTACTTATCCAAACTATGATGTCTCTGATCTCAATGTTCTTTTTCTAAACTGCTCTGCCGGTCCTATCGTATTTCGTGGTTTCCAAGGTGGTGTCAACGGCCAGCTATTGTTCCTTTCGAGATTATGTGCAACCGTCAACGATGTTACTCTTAGTCATGACCATCCGTTAGGCTTTCAGCCGATTTTTCTCCACGCCGGTGCTGATGAAACTTTACGCGGTGAGTACGGTGGCTGGGTTTTAGTTTGCAATGGTACGAACTGGTATGATGTCAGTCATGCCAAGCATGTCTGACTTTTAGCTCTTTGAAACTTTTTTCATAGTTTGTCTTCCAAGGCACCCGGGTCCTTACCGCGGGACCCGGGCTTCTTAAAGTCAAACGACCTGATCAGTCGATGACAATAATATTCCTCGAAAGGATAGAGCTCTGCAGGGGTGCAACTCGAGCGCTCGAGGATGGGAGTAGCAGACATCCGTATGTGTGCTTTGTTCCACAGGGGGCCTTCACCGGCCCCCTACACTTTACCTGCTATTCCCTGAATGCGTAAAACCCCATCAC
>JAUXAH010000296.1 GCA_030614945.1 Phycisphaerae bacterium | reverse complement strand
TCGCCGTTTTTTTCGACCGTTTTGATTTTGCCGAACTCGCGCACCTTGTCACTTTCACCATCCGGCAGAACCACCGCCTCAGCTCCGCTTTCGAGTGCAGCTATAACTAACTCTTTGTTATAAGGAACAGCATTTACCCATAACTTTTTCATTGAGCTTATCCTTCGCTTTTTTTTACCGCGGAGAACGCAGAGCCCGCCGAGGTTTATGTAACATTTAATTGGATTTTCTGTCCTTTATAAGATTTAACGTGAATTGCAGAACTGTGTCAACACCTTTCGCCGTACCTTCCGGTGTTTGTTTAACTCCATAATCCGGCAAAACGCCCCGGCCGTCGTCTGTCCCGCCGGCAAGAACAAAGGCCCTTCCTGCTATTGTGACCGTTAGGCCAGAGTTTGGCAGCAGGACGTCAATACAATTACCATAAACTATTGTTGGGTCACCGGTTTCTTCTCCAACAAGTGTAGCTATGCGAAACTGCTTTATGGCTGCTGCAAAGCTGGTACTGGTAGAAAAACTTTTTGGGCCTATCAGGACAAAGGTTCGGCCTTTAAATCTTAGCGGGTTATCAGCAGGTGTTTTAAGAGGCAGATCGAGAGTAATTATATCACCGACTTTCTTATTCTCGAATAATTGCGGACTTTGTTGTCGAAGGGGGGCAATTCCTTTTTGCGCTTGCTGGCTGTTTTTTATCCGTGCCTGTTCAAATTGCTTGTAGGGTTTCTGGGCGAGATATTCGAGCAGCGCATTAGCGTTCATGTCACTGCCTCCGGAATTCTCACGAATGTCTATAATCAAATTGAGCACCTTTTGCTTGGGAATTTTTTGGAAGCTTTCTTTCAAGAACTTTTTGAATTTTTCTAAATCAGTTCCGAAAGAATTTATCTCAAGCAGGGTAGCGTCATACTCGGGGAGATATTGATAATAGTTTTTTTCTTTTTCATTAGTTGGTCTGGCCTTAGTAGCGATGATTTTCTCCAAGGGTACAGGTTCTACAGTGTAGCTATCGACCAGTGAATTTGTTTCTTTGATTTCCAAAGTCCAGGATTTAACCGGGCCGTACTCAAGGTGAAGCAACCATCCGAGTATTTCGGGGCGTTCCAGCACAGCGGAGTTTGTGTTTCTATTTTCTGCCGGGAACAACCGTGCAAATTTTGCGAATATTTCGGCAGCGGGCTGACCATTTATGGCAAGAACGGTTTTGCCTAAGGGCAGCGGAGTAGAAGTATAATTTTCAGTAAGAATAATTTTCGACCCGTCCGAGCACAATACCAACGGGAAAACGCTACCGCCGTTTTCAATGAACTTTTTGAGTTCCTGCGCAAATGGCTGGATATAAGTATGTCCACTTTTCAGTGAGGCGACAACAGGAGCAGCAAGCTTATAGAATTCGAGGCGGGTAATTGGTCGGTTGATTTGGCTGTACAATTGATCACGCAGCGGGGAAAATTTTTCTTTACTCGTATATGCATACATATTTGGATGTACTTCCTCGATGCTTTTGAAGAGAAAATCCAAGTCCTCTTTGAGCTTGTCCGGCGGGATGGACTTGGCATAATCAGGCTGGTTAGGTTCTGTTGGCCATTGGTGCGAGTTTGCAAAACTAATCTCGGCGCACAAACTTGAAGAAACCACTATTGAGAAAATCGTGATTATTTTTTTCATTTTTTGCCCTAAGAGATTGGTTTATTTATTAAGTGAGTATTGCAATGGCATCTTCGACGCTGGCACTGTTATGAACCATTTTACAAAGGGCCTCGACCATTTTCTCAGGTTTTTTGTGCTGGAATGCGTTTCGGCCGATAGATACGCCCGCAGCGCCGGCTTCGAGAGCAGCTTCCACCATTTTGAATATATCCTCGTCGCTGTCCATTTTCGGCCCGCCTGCAATAACCACCGGTACCGGACAACCCTGAACTACTTCGACGAAACTCTCGACGCTGCCGGTATACGGCACTTTAACAATATCTGCACCCAGCTCAGCTCCGACTCTGGCGGCGTGCTTGACATTATTGACGTCATATTCGTCTTTGATTTTGGGCCCGCGCGCGTACATCATCGCAACAAGCGGCATCTGCCACTGCATGCATCGCTCGCTTACATAGCCCAATTGTCCGAGCATTTCCTTGTCGGTTTCGGCGCCGAGATTAATATGGACAGAAACTGCGTCGGCGCCGAGCCTGATGGCTTCTTTAACGGTGCAGACAAGCTCTTTTGCATTTGGGTCAGGACTTATTGATGTCCCTGCGGAAAGGTGGATAATCAGCCCCACGTCTTTGCCCGCGCCTCTGTGACCTGCGCGGACAACCCCTTTGTGCATCAGGATGGCGTTTGCTCCGCCGGCGACGACTTTGCTTACCGCCGCCCGCATATCCGCCAGCCCTTCAATTGGCCCAACCGTAACGCCGTGGTCCATCGGAATAATTACCGTCCTGCGGGAATTGCGGTCGATTATTCTTTCGAGTCTTATCATTTTGCCTATCATTGTCAAACCTCCAATCATAAGTTTATTTTGTAAAATCTACCTGAAGCAGCCCAAAACGCAAGAAAAAAAAGTCCAATTCGCCGCTTCGGAATTTGAGATTCGCTTCAACGCCAGAGCCTTATCCTGCGTGTTGCTGCGTTTTTGCTCTTGCTTTCGGGCTTAATCGCTGCTATATCCTTGAATTAGTATGACATATTTAGCCGTTCCCATAGCAGCGCAGAATTTAGATGAGGCAAGGCAGCAAATCAAAGCCGCGCAAGCCAGCGGTGCCGAGATGCTCGAGCTGCGAACCGATTACCTCGAAAACCTCAGCGTAGATTTGGTAAAGAAATTAATTGCTGAGACCAAAAGTGCCGCTAACCAATCGTTGCCGGTGATTGTAACCTGTCGTGACGAGAAGCAGGGCGGGGCGAGGACTTACCCGCAGCAATTGCGAATCGATGTACTCACCAGTGCCTTAAAAGCCGGCGTAGAATTTATTGATTTTGAATATGAAAATTTTCTCTCTGCGGAAAATCAGGAAAGAATCAAGGCGGCACTGTCGCAAAGCTCAAAAGGTCGGCTTATTTTGTCCGCCCACAATTTCGAAACAAAGTTTGATAATATTGGAAAACTCTATCGTGACATCTCAACTGTGTGTCCAGCTGCGATAGCCAAGCTTGTCTATACTGCAAATCATATTAACGATTGCTTTGAGGC
>JAUXAH010000450.1 GCA_030614945.1 Phycisphaerae bacterium | reverse complement strand
CTGACAATGGGCCCGTCGTCGGCGCCGCCTGCAGCTTCTACCCGAAGGGCTTCTGCCTGCAGCTCGTGACCGGCCTCGGTAAGCTCGGCGGCGGTTGCGTCAATACTGTGTTTTAGTCTGTCATCTTCCTGCCTTTTTACTTTATCGAACGAGTCTTTGATGTAGGAGCGAATTTTCGAAGGGCTCGCAAGGCAGCAGTCCAGTTCGGCATTGATGCGAAACCGAATCGCGTCCATTGTATCCAGGTCCAGCGGGTCGCTGATAATCACTTTTAATCTGCCGTTATTCATACCGAGCGGCAGGATATTATGCCTTTTTATAAGGTCTTCCGGGATAAGCTTTATTACGTCGGACGGAATTGGGGTTTGAGCTAAGTTGACGTATTCTAACCCAAATTGCTTTGCGATTGCCTTGGTCAGTGTTTCTTCGTCCAGCAGGCCGAGGTCGAGCAATATCTGGCCGAGCCGTTTATTATTGGTTTTTGAAGCCTTAATCGCGTTGATGAGCGCCTGCTTTTCTACCAGCCCTGCTTTGTAAAGTATTTCGCCTAAATGTCTGCGTTTTTTAGCCATATTTACCCCGTATTTTGCTAACGCCAGTAAAGCTGATTATAACATTATTAAGGCGGTTAGTCAACCCTCTAATTTTAACCGGAGCATATTCAGGGCTGTTTGTGCCGCTCTAAGGCGGATTAAATCTCTACCGTGCGAAAGAATAAGGCGTTTAGTTTCACAGTCGCTATCGGAATCTACGCTAATATACACCAGGCCGACGGGTTTTTGTTCGCTTCCGCCGGTTGGGCCGGCTATGCCGGTTATACCGATTGCGAAAGTGGTTCCGGCCCTTTCTCTGGCACATTGAGCCATAGCCCGGGCGACCTGACCGCTGACGGCTCCGTGCTTTTCAATCAAATCGGCTGGTATGCCAAGTTCGCTGGTTTTAGCGCTGTTGCTGTAAGTAACCCAGCCGTACGTGAAATATCTGCTTGCTCCGGGGATGTCCGTTAGCAGCCTGGCCAAGCAGCCGCCCGTGCAGGATTCGGCTACGGCGATTGTCTTTTTCTGCTGAGCTAACTTTTCACCCACCACTTCGGCTAAAGTCCGGTCGCCTGTTCCGTATATTAGTTCTCCAAGTTTATCTGTCAATAATTTTTCGTCTTTTTCGGCCATTTGCTGTGCCTGGATTTTATCTTTTGCCGTTGCGATAATGTGGAGGGTAATTACACCGTGCCTGGCTGTGCAGTTGATTAGCGGATTTCTGCCTCGCCGGCAAAGATTTCCGAGTAATTCGGCGATATTTGATTCGCCCGCTCCGAAGCACTTTAGTTTTCGTACTACCACATTCTGGTCGGGCACGAATCCTTTTAGCTCCGGAAAGACCGCCTCTTCAAACATTTGCTTCATCTCCGATGGGACGCCGGGCAAAACAATAAGCAATTTGCCTTTTACTTCAGCCATAATGCCCGGAGCTGTACCAATATTGTTCGCAAGCGCTTTCGCACCGGCCGGCATATATGCCTGAATTGTGCACTTTTGTGGCATTTGTAAATTTCGACTGGTGAAAAAATCTTGTATCTTTTGCAGAAGCTCGTTTTTCAATTGCAATTCGGCATCGAGGAATTTTGCGAGTGCCTGGCGGGTCAAATCATCATCAGTCGGGCCTAGCCCACCGGTCGCCAGAATCAGGTCGGCGTCACTACTCGCCAGATTAAATGACCGTATAATTGAATCCGTATCATCACCAACAGTGTAAGAGCTGACGACAGGTATGCCGATTGAAAGCAGTCTCCCACTTAGCCAGGAAGCATTAGTGTCCACCGTCTGACCGCTGAGAAGCTCATTGCCGATACTGACGATACTTGCCTTTTTCATAAGGTCTGTTTTACCGCCGAGTTCGCAGAGCCCGCCGAGAAAGTATTTTTTTTAATTTCTTTCATCTCTGCGTTCTCGGCGCTCTCTGCGGTTAATCTTTTTTAAGTACTCCGATTTTAATGTGTAGGACATCCGGAAACAAG
>JAUXAH010000621.1 GCA_030614945.1 Phycisphaerae bacterium | reverse complement strand
TCCAGCGCCCCATCGTCTCCCTGATAGACAGCCGATATCGCAAACGCCATGGCGACCCATACGCCGTTGTCGGCAACCGATAAATTTTCAGCGAGTCCCCGACAGACCTCGCAAACGGCCTCATACTTTCCGGCTTCTACCGCCTCCCTGACGATGTCATGCACTGCGCCGGGCAGTTGCTTATCCTGGGCGAAATCGGTAAGAAGTTTGTCCATCGCCACCGCCGCCTCAGCCGCATCGCCCGCCTGGCCCGGCTCATCGCCGATCAGGCAGGCTATAACAAGTTCCACTTGTTCAGCCAGCGTCGGCTCAGCCGGAGATGATTCGGGTGACGTGGTGGTTTCAGCCGGCGGATAGTCTGTCTGGGCAACGCTTAGCACCACTGCAGAATACAGAACGACTGCAACAACAGTTATTGCAACGATAACAACGCCGGTAATCTTACCGGCCCGCAGAATTGACCTGGCCATGACTCCATCTCCTTGTCCCATGTTACCAAAATATTATTTGTTTCCCCAGCGCAGTACACCTCTGCTACGAGACATATTAAATATAACAGCATCTCCTAACACGGCAAGAATAATTCTTTTCTTTGTCATTGGTTCGTCTCCCCTGCAGGCACCGACTCCATAAATGAATATCCTTTCTCTTAGAAGATAGATTGAACATTCCAATCATCACGAACTCTTTCCCCTTTTGTCAATAAAGAAATGCCAAAAACTCCAGAAGATTCTGCCAAATTCTTTATCCATCGCTTTTGCGGGTTTTTGTGGATTATATTGGTTTTTGGCCCAAGGCCTCATTTTTAATGAAATTAGTTAAGCATTCTTCAAAATGCAGTGCCTTATCCGTGTGCAAAAACTTTTCGCCGAGGCCCTATAAAATCTCCCGCCTTTTTGCCAGACGCCCACAACTGGCTTATTAAAGGCCGTTTTGCGGCCATCTGGTTGAATTGAAGCCGCCTTTGCGGTATAATGCTATCAACATTTCAGGGATGGGGGTACTTAACCCAAAGACTGAGAGTAATCAGGACTACTGCAAATACAAGTAATCCGATTGCGAGGAGGGTGACGGTTGAAAAAAGTGACAGCTAAAGGTTTCTGCGGTGTTTCTCTAAACCGGATGGCCGTGGTCGCTATAATTATGCTGGTGAGAACCTGCGTGCTGAGCTGTATCATCAGTGTGGTTTACACAAAGGCCGACGGCCGGGTAACCTCACTCAGCGCTACCACAACCGAGCCGGACGCCGTCAGTCAGCCTCCCCCATACTCACGTATGGGGAATACCACACACGTAAGTGTGTGGCAGGCCGGGCCTGAACAATC
>JAUXAH010000557.1 GCA_030614945.1 Phycisphaerae bacterium | reverse complement strand
GTCCAGAACATGGATTTGACGGAACTGGTGACATTAGTAAAAGAACACGCAGAAGAAGCTGAGAAAGCATTTAACGCAGGGCATCACGATAGGGCTAAAGGACTATTGATTAGACAGACGAAGCACGTGGATCAGTTCTTTGCACAAAATCCGAAGCCTGCGGAGGATATCCTCGAGGATCCTAAGAGCGAGAAACATGAGAAGGCTTCGAAGGAGACGCCGGAACGGGTCCTCGGTGAGAACACTGCTGCTCTTGGGGGTGCTCAAGCTGCTGCACTTCCGGCGACACAGTTTGTTCCCCCGGGCGAGAAGCCGACTCAATAGCTTGGCGCTTGTCTTCCTCGTTGGGATGACAGTAAACTTGGGTACTCGATAAAAACTTGTGTCCGAGTATCTGCTGGACCGTGTTTATGTTGGTGACTCGCATTAACCTGGTGGCGGCCGTGTGTCGAAGCATGTGGGGATGGACAGGCCGGCCAAAAGCCTTCCAGCCGGCTGCACAAATAATACGTTCAACCTGCCGAGTCGTAATCGAGCGATCTGTACTTACATTTGTAAAAGCATAATCATTGCCGCGCTCGGGATCCAAAAGGTTCCAGGTCAAGCCGTAAGATTTGAGACAATCGGCAAGGTGGCTCGATACAGGGATAGAGTGTGCGACTTTGTTCTTAGTCATGTGTGGCTTGATGAAAATTGTTCTAACAGGTTCCCTGTTAAAAAACAGATCGGAAACTTGAAGCGATACGAGCTCACCAACACGGAGTCCGGCTTCGAGCATAAGCAAGGCCATGCAGTAGTTGCGGACCGCCTTATGTGTTTTCTTCGGTGTGCCGGCTTTAAGCCGGAGAACATCGAGGAGTTTTTCACAATCTTTGGTGTCAAGGGTGGGCGGGGATTCGTTGCTCATGGTTAAGGACCTCAATTTCTAGATAAAGACAGGATTCGGATGATCATATAGGCCAGAAAGCACAAAAGAAAAAAGATGATACCCCACGGGACATAGTGACGTCTGCGTTTGATCCAACTCATGGCTTTTTCTCCGTGCCGGCAGGCTCGTTTTGTTCGGCTTCGATCTTCAAGGCGTAAACGTCTTGAATAAGCTCTCGAACTTGGCCGTAAGCTGCGCACAGGATGTTCAGTGCGTTATCATAGTCTAGTACATCACACTTATCGCGAGCGACGTCGAGCATGTGTTTGGCGTTATACGTGTGATTTTCAACGTTCATGTTCTACCCTCCATCTGCATGACGTGCAGCACGATCAGCTATAAGTTGGAGTTTCTCAACGTGCCGGCGTAACGCGTGGACCTTCGCAACGATATCATCGAGGGCGCAGTGTGCCTCCTCGTATTTCTTCGAGTCGCATAGAATAGTTACTACACCGGCAAGCGCCTCGATGTGCTTAGTGTGGTTTGTCAATGTCACGGTATCTCCTTAAAATGGCTGGCGTCGCTTGTCGGAACCTGTAACTGATCCGTGCCTGGACGCCAGCCACACTGTAAAAAATGTAAGGCAGTGAAAAATAT
>JAUXAH010000193.1 GCA_030614945.1 Phycisphaerae bacterium | reverse complement strand
AGTGTTTTTGTCCTGTGTGCCGTGGTGTTATCCATCGTGCCGGTCGGCTGTGGGCGGCGCGGTGGGGACAAATTGAAGATAGCTTTGATTATGAAGTCTCTGGCGAACGAGTTTTTTAAGACGATGGAGGAAGGCGCGCGGTCGCACCATAAAGAGCACGCCGGGGAGTATGACCTTACAGTGGTCGGGATTAAAGACGAAGAGGACGTAGCCAGGCAAGTCGACCTCGTTGAGCTGATGATTGCTCAGGCTGTGGACGCGATAGTGATTGCTCCCGCCGATTCGAAGGCGCTGGTGCCGGTATGTAAGCGGGCGATGGATGCGGGGATTACAGTTGTTAATATTGACAATAAATTCGATGCCGGCGTTCTCGCGGACAAGGGTGTCAAAATACCCTTTGTCGGGCCGAACAACCGCAAGGGCGCACGACTTGCGGGCGAATACCTGGCGAGCAGACTGAGGCCGAGGGACAAGGTGGCGATTATCGAAGGAGCGCCTAACGCGTTCAACGGGATACAGCGCACGCTTGGTTTCGAGGACGCAATGAAAGCAGGGGGGATGAACATCGTCAGCTCGCAGACGGCGTACTGGGAGACGGCAAAGGCGAATCAAGTTGTGTCGGCGCTGGTTACGGAATATGCGGACCTGAAGGCGGTTCTCTGCGCGAACGACAGTATGGCGCTTGGCGCGGTGGCGGCGATTAAGGCGGCGGGCAAGTCTGACGAGATTCTGGTCGTCGGTTTCGATAACATCCTGGCGGTACAGAGACTGCTTGAGGAAGGAAAGATTCTGTGCACAATCGACCAGCACGCGGACAAGCTGGCCATATACGGCATCGAGTATGCCCTTGAGATGCTTAAAGGAGAGGGTACGCCGGCGGACAGGGAAACCCCCGTTGACCTTATTACAGCGGAAACGCTTCAATGACGCCTGCGAAGAACAAGACACTCCTGAAGGCCTCCGGGATAAACAAGTCGTTCCCGGGTGTGCAGGCGTTGTCCGACGTTGACTTCGACTTGAGAGAGGGGGAGGTGCATGCCCTGGTGGGTGAAAACGGAGCGGGCAAGAGTACGCTGGCTCGGATTATAGCGGGGGTGGAGACGGCGGACTCCCGTCAGGGGCAGGCCGGCGGTATGTCTCTTGATGGTCAGGCATATCGGCCGGGCGGCAGAGCGGATGCCGAAGCTGACGGCGTTCGGGTGGTGATGCAGGAGCTGCATCTGGTCGCCAATCTCACCGTTGCGGAAAATATCTTTATCGAGAGGATGCCCAGCAGGTTCGGGTTTGTGGATTATGAGAAGCTGAACCGCGCGGCGAGAGAAATAATGACGAAGGTAGGGCTTGGGGCTGTTGAACCGTGGGTTGCTGTAAGGTACCTTGGGGTTGGGCAGCAGCAAATGGTTGAGATAGCCGCGGGGCTGTCGCGGCGCTGCCGGATACTGGTGCTGGACGAGCCGACCGCGTCGCTCACCGACAACGAGATAGAACTTCTTTTCGCGCAAATCAGGAAACTTAAGGACGAGGGAGTGGGCGTTATCTACATCTCGCACCGTATCGAAGAGGTCATTGACATAGCCGACCGTGTTACGGTGTTGAGAGACGGCAAGGTCATAGCAACGCGCTCGACGAGCGAGCTGGGTCTTAACGATATTATCCGTATGATGGTGGGTCGCGACCTTGAGCACGAGCAGCTGCGAGGCGGCGGGGAAGCGGGTGAGGTGGCCCTTAGTGTGGTCGGACTTACCCTGGGCGACAAGGTGAAAGATGTTACGTTCGAGGTGCGGCGAGGCGAGATATTTGGTTTCGCGGGGTTGATGGGGTCCGGTCGTACAGAGACGATGCGCGCGGTGTTCGGGGCGGACCGCGCCGACAGCGGCGAGATATATCTCGGTGGAGGAAGGGAGCCGGTCAAAATCCGCAAGCCACGCGATGCGGTGCGCAATGGTATCGCTCTTCTTACGGAGGACCGCAAGGAGCAGGGACTGCTGCTGCGGCTGGCTGTCCGGGCGAATATTTCGCTGGTTCGATTGTGTGATGTCAGCCGGTTCGGGTGGATAAACATGTCCCGCGAGCGGTCCGTGGCCGGCCGGTATGTCGATGCTATGTCGGTGCGCTGTTCGTCCACCGAGCAGACAGTCGGTGAGCTGAGCGGAGGCAACCAGCAAAAAGTGGTCATCGCAAAATGGCTGTACAGGGACTCGGCTGTTCTTATCTTTGATGAGCCGACGCGCGGCATTGACGTTGGGGCCAAGTTCGAGATATACCGTATGCTTGGAGAGTTAGCGGAGAAAGGCAAGGCCGTCATTGTGATTTCGTCGGACCTTAAAGAGCTTATGGCCGTCTGTGACCGTATTGGTGTGATGTCGGCGGGCCGTCTTGTGGCGACGTTCGGCCGGGGTGAATGGAGCGAGGAAAAGATAATGTCTGCGGCCTTTAGCGAGTATGTTACTACCCGACCGGGGAGCAAAAGAAGTTTAAGAAAGATTAGCCACTAAGACACAAAGACACTAAGAAATTAAAAGTTAAAAAAAGGATTAGCCACGAATTAACACAAATGACCACAAATAATTAAAAACAAATTCGAGAAAATTCGTGCAAATTCGTGGCAAAAACAAAAAACTTGGTGTCTTGGTGACTTTGTGGCAAGAAAAGGAATGCGAATGATAATAGAAAAGAGAACTGCCGGGCTACCGGCCTTCGTTACGGATTGCCTCGGTATGGCGTTTGCGCTGGCCGGACTCGTTGTCTACTTCGGAATTAAGGCCGACAATTTCTTTACCGTTACGACCTTCAGGATGATTGCCAACCAGATTCCGGACATAACGATAATTGCGGTGGGGATGACCTTCGTGTTGATTATTGCGGGGATAGATTTGTCGGTGGGGTCGGTGATGGCGCTGGCAGGTGCGGTACTGGGCGTTTGTCTGGTCCGGTTCAATCTGCCACTTCCAGCGGCAATTGCTGCGTGTCTTGCCGTGGGTATCGTCTGCGGGCTGGCGAACGGTTTCGTAGTGATACGGTGGAGGCTTCCGGCCTTCATTGTTACGTTGGGAATGCTGGAAATCGCGCGGGGCGGCGCTTATCTTGTAACCGATTCGCGAACCGTATATATCGGCGGGCCTGTGGAAGTAATTACGGACACGTCGATTCTGGGTCTGTCGCTTCCATTTATCATTGCCGTTGTGATTGTGGTGATGGGGCAGGTGGTGCTTTCGCGTACTGTTTTCGGCCGGTATCTGATAGCGATTGGCACAAACGAAGAGGCGGTTCGGCTGTCGGGGATTGACCCGGCTCCGCTGAAACTGGGGGTGTTTGTGCTGTGCGGTTTTCTGACATCGGTAGCGGCGGTGATACACACGGCTCGAATGTCATCAGCGAATCCCAACGCCGGCTATGGTCTGGAGCTTCAGGCCATTGCTGCGGTGGTCATTGGGGGTACGAGTCTTATGGGTGGTCGTGGGTCGGTAGTAAGCTCATTCTTCGGCGTTCTTATCATTGCGGTGCTGGGTACGGGGCTGGCCCAGATTGGAGCACAGGAGCCGACTAAACGTCTAATCACGGGCTGCGTTATTGTGGCGGCCGTTATCCTGGACCACTACCGTCATCGGATTCGCAAAGGCGGAGGGACGGCAAAGAATTAACCGCCGAGAACGCAGAGAGGACAGGAGCGTAAGTGCGTAAGAGCGAAGGAGAAATAGGTGAGTGTGAAAATGGCAGCTTACACAATCAGAGATTTGCAGAGAGTTTTGTGGGTTGGGTTGATAATCATCGCGGCGGTATGGGCTGGAGTAAGCGCTGGGGAAGAGCAGTCCTTGGGACTCCGCTGTAAGGCGTCCCCGCCAAGGGGCGTCCCCCCTGGGACAAGTGGACTTACGGAGAAGACGCCGTCATCCCATCGCCACCAGGCGAACAGGGATGTCGCAGTGACGATGAGCCAGTTGCCCGGCAGACCGAAAACGGCCAGGACGAGGCAAACCGCGTTGAGCAGAATCAGTATGGTTGACCAGAGATAAAGCATTGGTTAATTGTAAAGCAAGGGCGAAAAAGAGAAAAGGAAATTCGTGGGTAACAAGTGAAAACAGGAGGAATATGGAATATCGAGTGTCGAATGGATAAGGGCGGGAGGACTTACACGTTTGTATCTCTTTTTCTTGTGGACAGGAGGATTAAGTTTCGTATTTCGGCGGGGTCCCTGGCGGCGAGCCATCGCTGCTCGAACTGCTTTTCCTGAGCGATCTGGGCGATAGCCATCAAAGCTCGCAGGTGATAATTTCTCTGGTCTCTGCTGCCAGTTAGAACGAACATTACTTTGACGGGGTCCGGGGCGTGTGGAAAGTCGATGCCATCGGCGGCGCGGACGAGTAAAATATCGAATTTGTTTTCGCCTTCGACTACTATGTGGGGAATAGCAAAGCCCGGCTGAACAACGGTGCCGCCCTCTGCTTCACGATGGAGGAATTTCTCGAAAAGTACGTATTCATTTGTCCCCAGCCGCTCGGCCAGGATGGCGGAGGCCTGTCGGAAGATTTTTTCGGCACTTGTTTTGCCCCGGATGTCCAGGATTTCACACTCTTTTATAAGCTGGTCGAATCTATCTTCAACAATCTCGTCCCGCTCAATGATAATCTCCCTCAACTCATCCGGTAAAGTAGCGTCAATTAGCTCTCTGGCGGTAACGCGTTCGATAACATGGACGAGGGC
>JAUXAH010000131.1 GCA_030614945.1 Phycisphaerae bacterium | reverse complement strand
AATTGTTCGGCAAGCGTCTTGATTTTCGGAGCAAGAGCGGTTGCCATCGTGTATTTTAACTGCCTGGACCTGAACTTTTTCGGCTCACCCGGCTTGTCAATCATCTCCAGAAGTTCTTTTATACGTGCCATACGGTAAGCGTATTCAGTGACGATAAGTTGTTTTGCTTCGGGAATCGGTGTGATGCTTACACCGAGTTTCATACCGGCCAAAAGAGTTTGGGCACTGGCGGTATCTATATCTTTTAGCTCAAAGAGACGGGTTATGACTACGTCCCCAATTTCCATCTTCGCCTGCTCTGACCGCAGAGGAGGGTCAATATCTATTGCTTTAGTGCGAGGAACAACGATTAGAAGATTGCTCCCCTCCCTGCGAGTCATTACAAAGCCCTTGAACTTCAGCACAGATTCAAGAAGAGGATACAAATGCTTTACCTTGATCTTGCGCATGGTGATTGTAACCTCGCCTTTTAAGCCCGCTACATCGGCCGGGTCGTAAATATAGTCGTAACCTAAAAACTCGGACACCAAATCAAGCAGTTGA
The DNA here is from genome assembly GCA_030614945.1 of Phycisphaerae bacterium. The sequence goes on along the minus strand of JAUXAH010000131.1, from coordinate 5,191 downwards.
ATGATGTTGATTTTCGGGGGCAAATCCAGCTCAAGCATTTCATCGCCATTGGTATTGGGCTCCCTCTCAACCACTTCACCCGGCTTCCCAATCTTGACCGCTACTTGTTTTTCCGGCGGTTGCGGTTCCTGTTGATCCGGCATTTTGACGGACCGTTTGACAGCAACTTCCAGAGCAGCAAGTCTTTCGAGAACAGCAGCAAGAAGGTCCGGCTCCTTCGGCTGCGCGGGACCAACAGAAGGCTCATTCGGCTCCGGTACGGTTCCAACGGCGCCTGGTTCATTTGGCTCGGTCTCGGCTTGGCGGGATTCGGCCATCCTTTTTTCTGCCTCGGCAAGCGAACCAAGCAGCTTGTCGAAAAGCTCATCTGATTCGGAGTCTCCTGCCTCGGCCTGGCCGCCAACCCCTGAGGAAACAGGGGCGGCTATTTTGTCAAGCTCCGCCTCGGAGCCGGCCATTGAGAGAAGCGAAGCCCATAAGGCGGGCTCGGATTTCAGTTCGCTTATCTGATTCGGGTCGACCGGTTTGTCCAGCTTGGCCCCCACCGTTTTGCTTCGCAAAAACGAAGTAGCGGAGGCTTCTCCCTTTTGAAGCTGCTCAATAGCGGTAATAATCTTTTCAAGCTCCCTGGCGGGGACAACAGCTATTACAGCATCATTGTGCATATCAATAATCGCCTTGCTCTTTGCAGCAAAGGCCGGCGGCTCGGAGAAGGTCCCTATCGATATATTGCCAACTTCCGCTGCAATCTGTTCGTTAGAGGGCAGTTTCTTGACCGCCGAGGCGGGAAAAAGCGCCTTGATAACAAACGGTTCGTTGGCATCAACAAGCTTCAAAATAGCGCTTGCCTTGATTAGCTCGGCCCGCTGAGCTGTTACTAAAAGCGCATTTGGGCCGGGAAGCTGTGAAACCGTGCCGATCTTGGCCTCGGCCAGATACTTCTTGCCCTGCTCGGCTGATATGTGTCGCAACGAAAAAACCCTGTATCGCGGCGGCTCAGAATTAGCAGCCAAAATCGGCTCACAAGTCAGACTGCATAGCAAAAAAGTTGCCGCCAAAATAAAAACGACCTTGCGGAAGGATTCCCATTTTGCGATAAAAAGCAAAATGGGACCCGAACCAAAAGCCCTGCTGTAGCTTAGTTTCGCTGCCATAAGCTTACTCCTCCTGAGAAACTCTAATTCAACAACAATGTGGTTTGCATTTATCGGACCCGGCACCTCTACGGCATCGGGTACCGCCTATACTAATCAGACACAGAAAACGACCAAAAGTTCCTCCTTTCAGGCGAAAAAACCGCCAAAAACGCAGAGAAATCGACCTGGCCGAAAGGGACATAGACCAATTACACTCAAATTTTTCAGAATCCAAATATCGCAGAAAGCCGAAGACTTACCCCCCGGAGGCCGCCGCCAGAACAAATTGAATATTGACTATTGGTTGGATGTAGGACTCAGACTCAAAACTAAATGGGTAGGCGTTATTTCTTGGCCGGACTGTTCGGCTCCCGCGACCTTTGGGGCCTTTCAATTTTCCGGCTCCGGGGGCGATTCGGGTCCTGGCGAACGTCCTTCAACTCTTCGCCCAAACGGTCCAGTCTCTTCGCCTCTTCGGCGCTTATGCGCGTAGATTTAAAATCGTAAAGAAGTTTTCCCATCAGCGCCGCGATATCTTCTTCGCTGCGTCTCGAACCGGCTTTGTCAGATTGCGCACCTTCCCGCACGGCTTTCAGCTTGCTCATGAGTTTTTCCATCGCCGCGCTTTCTTCAGCGCTCACCCGCGGAGGCCTACTACTTGGAGGCCTTCTGCTTATAGTGCTGGAAGCAGCTTTAGCTGGTCCGGCAACTTGCCGGATCGAAGTGGCTTCGGGGCCGATTGACGACGGTAAAGTGGGTTTGGGACCGGTTCTGGCGGATGATGCTGCACCTTTTAGAAGACTTCTTTTTTCCGGGCGCCGCGGCGCAAGCTCGAAAGTCCTTTGGCCGTCTCGAACAACTACAAGCCCGGCTTTTACCTCCTCAATGATTAAATGACCCACCTTGCCGGATTGTCTGACCCAGTGCAAGCCCTTGCCCACCTCGTCAATCAATACCAGCGACAGCTCCGGATGTGACGCATAATAACTGATGCCGATAAGCGTAAATTTAGCTGTAACTACATCAGGCCGGGGTGTAACAATCGGCGTCGGGCGAATCCCTGGAGTAGTTATCCTCGGCTTCTCCGGTTTCGGCGGATTGATTATCCCCGCAAACACCTCCGCCTGCTTTACAAGCGGCGATACATCCCTTCGGCCCTTTGTGCTTCTTCGGCCCCTGAGCTTGTTAAACTTCTCTATCACGCTGGAATTCAAAAATCGCTCGCTCTGTCCGCCGCGAACACCAAAAACCGCAGAAAAAGCAAAAAAAACAACAGCCAAAGCTACTGCTGCTACACTTGTTATTCGCAATGTCTTTATCATATTTCGTATCCCGTATTTCGGTTTACGCTTCACTATCCACTATTTTATTTGACATCGCCGCCGGCATTTGGTTCCATCCAATGAATTATTTTTTCAAAATAAAGCTCTTCGTTTCCGCCATAGTCGCCGCTTGTCTCAGGCGTATGGCAATCAGCACAATGCAACTTCGGCCCGGTGGTTTTCACCTTGCCCAGAGTTCTGATATGTTCCGAGCCCGGACCGTGGCAGCTTTCGCAGCCGACATTTTTCAAATAGCCGGATATCTGGCCCGAAACAAAGCCGCTTACATATTCCATACCAACAACATGACAGACGACACACTCCGGGTCGAACTGGCTGCCAGCTCTTTCAAGCGTCGCATAAGCGTGCGCGTGGGCCCTGTTGCTCCATTTTTCATATTCGTACTCGTGACAGGGCTTACAGGATTCCGAGCCGGTATATTCCAAACCATTCGGCAAAACAAAACGCGGATGCTTCTCCAGAAGATTGGCCTCCTTAACAAGCTGTTGGTACTCTTTGTACAACTCAACAAGAGACTTATCCGGCAGCAAATCCTCTGTAAGCGGTACGGGCAAAAAACTAAGATTTAGTTTGTCCCCCGCTTCACCGGCTCTTATCTGTAACTTGCCCACATATTTACCGTACCGCCCTGCTGATATAACCAGGGGCCTTTCATCTGGGTCACTAATTACCATTGCCTCATCAGATTCAGCAGGGCAAACCAGACAATCTACAATCCCACTCTCCGCAATGGAACCAATAATGCCGGCATCACACCGGTTTAATATGAGGATGTCAACCGTTTGCAGATTGGGGTGAGCAGTAAAAAGTTCACTGATTCGCTCTATCTGGCCGGATTTTGCGTCAAAGGCCGCAACTGTCACGGCTACAGTCTTATCTTTCAGTGACAACTGTTTCGTAAATTTTGCCGGCACATTCACATCGGCCGGCCTGTGAGAACTTATAATGTTAAAAACCGAGCCAATACTGTCCAGCAGTCCAAGATTTTCGACTATTTCGATGTCCTTTTCCGCCAGATTAACCAAATCATAATCAAGCCGGCTAAACGCCTGAATTATTATATCGAACTTGATTAAATCCTGCTCGCTGTCACCTTCTACAAACCGGCCCGTATCGACAATCAACCTTCTTTCTCCGGGCACGCTGTTGAAGACCGCCGAGCGCCTGTCAAAACCCCCAAGCTGTCCGCCGGAACAGCCGCACGGCCTCAATGCTCCAAGCTCGTTGCCCGTTAGAAAAACCGTAAGCACATCGGTTTTATGGACCGATTTTACCGACGGTTTCGTTGACTCATCCGGTATGCACGAGGCCCCCACCGCCAACAACACACAAATGCAAGTTACTAATCGCATTATACCCTTGGTCAGCTTTTACCACGCACCAATAAGCTCAATTAGTGCGGGACGACACTTCTGCTTATCTTGGGGGCACCAAACGCCCTTTATCCCGTTTGGGTGTCCCTCTTGAATCATAGAACCCGCGACAGCTAATTTGCAATCTCTCGCCGCCTTTTATATTCACAAAAAACACATCCGTGAAAAGCTTTTTTTTCCCTTCGGCAGCCGGCGGCGTTATCTCTACTTCGAACTGATAACCACTGCGAACTTTCTCCTGACTCAAAACCTTTATAATACCTTTTTTTTGCGATGACGCCGACTCAATCTCGAAATCCTCACCATAGTTGTTGAATATCCAGACCTTCCTTTTCGTCGGCTTTCGCGGCTCAGCACGCAGAACGATAATCGACAGGGGGGTAATTTTAAATCTTGGCCGCGTGTTAAAGGGGATAGTAACCGTACGGCATTGAGGATGAGTCAGGCTGATGCTGATACTCCCGTTCAAACTTCTTCGCAGTTTTTCCATATCAACCTTGGCTTCAAGAACAAACTTCGTCTTTTTCACCGAAGGTTCAAAATCTGCGGTTATGGAATTGGCAGTCGATTTGAACTGCGTTATCGCAAACGGCTGATTGTCACGACTGGTAAGCGTAATCTTCGGACAGCCGGCATTTGCATCCTTAAGCGAAAGGTTCAGTCTCTCCGGCTGATAACTGACTTTCGGCACAATCTTGGCCTTTACCGTCAGTCTAACCCTGGGCCTTGCCTTATCGTTGTTGTTCACATACATATGTCTCGTTAACCTGCCGCGAAACCTGCCTGCATTAAACGTTACTGTCACAGTCCCGCTTTCCCTTGGTGCATAGTCTTTCTTGTTCCCTTTTAACTTCGCCGTGAAGCCGCAACAGGTCTTGATTTTCCCGATTTTCAACAAGCCGTCCCCGGTATTCGTAAATTTGAACTCACACGAGTTGGATGACTTCGGACCGATTTCGCCGAAATCGTGAATCACTTTTTCAAACGTAATTTTTGGCCCCGGTTTACCCCGCCCCTCGGAGGGGCTGGGTTTACCGGCATCAGGTGTAGTTTTAACTATCTTCGGTCTAATCACCGCCTCGTTGGGCGATGGCAATACAGTCTTAGACTCTTCCGGCGCCTTGGCCTCTTCTTGACAGCCAGCTTGTAAGAGCAAAAGACAACCCACAACAAAAGCGGCTAAAATCAAGCAATTACGTTTCATATTCTTAGCTCCAAATCAAACTGTGATATATAGTTTTCGGCTAACAAGGAACCCCTATTCTAACCAAAAACACATCTTAAAGCAAGGGATTTCTCATTAGATTTTGCAACAACAGGGAACCCCGCTTTGCGGGAA
>JAUXAH010000673.1 GCA_030614945.1 Phycisphaerae bacterium | reverse complement strand
CGACTTGCCCGCCCTGGTCATCACCGTCGCCGTTTTGCCAGCTTCCGTCGCCTACCAGTGGGGCGTGTGGTCCGTCTTCCGCCGAGACAGCGACTCGCGGATCTTCGTCTCTGCCGCCGTCCGCGGCCAACAACCTATCGCCTGAGAATGGCAAGAATCGATGCCCTGCCATCGATCGACATCATCCGAGGCTTCAAGGGAGTCCTTGACTTCTACCTTTGGAAAGAACTCGCTTGCGTCCGCTCCTGGCCCTACACGCCGCCCCATCGCCGCACCGCTGGCACCAAGGCGGCCGCTTCCCTCTTTGGCGAGATCTTGCAATCCTACCGCCTGGTCGCCCCTTCCGTCCTCACCTTCTACCAAGAACTCGCGACGGGGATCCCCCGCACGCCGCGAGACATCTTCGTCTCGGCAACCCTCGGCCACCTCCACGAAAGGACGCCACCCGTGACCCCACCGAACACTTACACCACCTGGTCGCCCGACGCGCCGCCCTTCTCCCCGTCCGCTCTCGATGATGAGTTTGACGATGCCTCCTTTGACGCTGGCCTCTGGACCGAATTCGACCCAGGGGCCTTGCTCACAGTCTCCGAAAACGAGACCGGCCTCATCCTGGACGGCCTCACCCAGGCCGGAGACGACGTTTGCGGGATCTACCAGCCCATTCCCGCCGTCGATTTCAGCATCACCGCCAAGCTCGCACTCATGGCGCCACGTGCGGACTTTGCCATCGTCGGCCTCTGCCTCTGGGACGACGCGGCCAACCCCGCAGCGGGCCTCTACAACTGGACTTTGCTCTGCCGCCTGAACAACCAAGCCATCGAGCTTACCCGGTACACCAACTACACCACGTGGGCTGCCACCCTCTACACCGAACCGGACGACATCATCGGCACCCACATTTTCCTGCGAATCCGCCGCGTCGGGGTTACCTACTACTTCGACTGGTCATCAAACGGCATCGGCTGGCGAAACTGCGCCCAGGCCGCCCTGGTCTTCGTTCCCGATCACTTTGGCATCATGCTCAACAACGTGAACGTCGGCTCCACCATCCGAGGGATCTCCACTTTCTTCCGATACACGCCCTACGGCACTTTCAACCTCATTCTGCAAGGGGATCGCATCCGTGAAACTCGCTACA
>JAUXAH010000086.1 GCA_030614945.1 Phycisphaerae bacterium | reverse complement strand
AATGGCAGGCCAAATTCTGTCCTGTCTTGCATTTCTACAGAGATGAGAAATTCAAAAAAACGCTGGAGACTATGAAACTGATAGACCGAGCGGTCAGTGAGCTGGAAAAGAAGGCAGAAAGAAGTTAAAAGTGCCTAAAGTGAGCTAAAGTGCCTAAAGTTAAAAAAATAATCAATAGTCAATTCGATGGGCTGTTATGAAAAATAGCAAAGAGTATTCGAAAAAAGTGCAAAGGTTGTACAGCTCATTGAAGCGTGAATATCCGAAGGTCAAAAAATCCGTCTATGATGAGCCGGCGGAGGCACTTGTTTATGCTGTCGTCAACGAAAATATGAGCGAGACGGCTGCGGAATCTGCGCTCAAGAGATTTAGTAATTATTTTGTTGATTTGAACGATTTGCGTGTTTCACAAGCAGAAGAAATAGTAGAAATGCTGGGCGAGGACACGCAAGTTACAAGGGATATAGCTTCGAGACTTACGGGGGCTTTAAGGGCTGTATTCGAGAAATACCATACGGCCAGTCTGGCGTCGTTGAAAAGAATCGGCAAACGTCCGGCCAAACAAGTTCTTGAGAAGATGGACGCTGTCAGCCGTTTCGTAGTCAATTACTGCATGCTTACGTCTCTTCAGGGCCACGCCATACCGCTTACAAAAAAGATGATAGAATATCTAAGAAGCAATGAATTGGTCCACGCGGAAGCCGACGAGCAGGAGACAGAAGGCTTCTTGACCAAACAGATTTCGGCTGAGAATGCATACGAGTTTTATGCTCTTTTGCGACGCGGGAGTGAATCGCGTAAGGGCAGGATAAAGAAAAAGGTAAAGAAGGTAAAAGGCAAAAAGACCAAAACCAAAAAGAAGACAAAAAAGTAAAAGGAAAGGACAGGACATTATCAAATGTCAGAGGAGATATTAAAATTAGGTATTCCCGCAGGCAGTCTGCAAAAGGCGACGATCGAACTTTTCGGCAAGTCCGGGTTCCACATTTTGGATTCTGAAAGGAGTTATTTGCCGCGTATAGATGACGAGCAAATCCGGCTGATTATGCTGCGAGCCCAGGAGATAAGCAGAGTAGTCGCCGACGGCGTTCTCGACGCCGGTATTACCGGCTATGACTGGATAATGGAGAACGGTTCGGATGTGGTGGAGGTCTGCGAACTTGGCTACAGCAAAACGTCGAGCAATCCGACCAGATGGGTATTGGCTGTGCCTGACGAATCAAAAGTGACAAAGCCTGAGGACCTTCAGGGAGGTACAATCGCAACCGAGCTGGTCAGCGTAACAAAGAAATATTTCGCAGATAAAAATATCAACGTGAAGGTCGAATTTAGCTGGGGCGCTACCGAGGTAAAGGCGCGATTGGTGGATGCGATAGTGGAGCTTACCGAGACCGGCGCGTCACTTCGGGCAAATAATCTGCGGATAATAGATACGGTGATAACCTCTACGACAAGGTTTATCGCAAATAAGGAGGCCTGGCAGGACAAGTTCAAACGGGAAAAGATAGAAAACATCTCCATACTGCTCAATGCAGCAATTGAAGCTCGCAGTAAAGTCGGCTTAAAGATGAACGTTAAAAAAAGCGATTTGGACTCGATACTAAAGATTTTGCCTGCTGAAAGAAGCCCTACTGTTTCGAGTTTAGCCGATTCCGACTATGTGGCAATAGAAGTGATTATCGAAGATAAAATCGAACGCTCGCTGGTTCCGGCTTTGAAGCGTGCGGGGGCCTCCGGCATAATCACTTATCCTCTTAACAAAGTCATCCATTAGTAATTGATTATTGATAATTGATTATTTACTATTGTTTATTGTCCCGGCGCGGGGGGATTGGTGCGATGTCATTACTCTTGCTAAATAGAGACAATTTGGTAACATAGCCCTCCTTAGAAATATCAATTTTGCTATCCGCCAGGATATAATTGCTAACGGTGTAAACGAAGTAATTCGACGATTGAGCGTTATTGGCAAGAAAGGATAATGCAAGATGAATAATTCAAAAGGTATCAAAAGGTCAAATCAGAGACGGGCAAGTCTGGTCGCAATCGTACTGCTATTGTGTGTGTGGATGGCAAACATCCTGGCCCGGCAAAGTCAAGAAGGTAAGGCGGAGCCCATTTTGCAAAAGAAGCCCAAAATGGGAACCCGGGTAAATATCAACGCGCTGCTCCACGAGACTCAAAAGCTGTCCCAAAAAGTAAACGAGATGACGCTGGTCTGGTGGATTCCAGAGGCATTCTGGCGTCTTAGCTCGGCACAGGACCCCACGATTACAGAAACCCAGGTTGAAGAGCTAATCAAGATTCTTCGCCCCTATACGCTCATCGTCGTCGTAGACGGCAAGATGGGGCCGTTGGGTGGAATTGCATACAGACCCGAAGCAGCCATTCGAGCCAACATTCAAATTAAAGATAGCCAGGGGACTTACTATCGCCCACTTAGTGAAGATAAGGTCGGCGCGGACACGAGGAATTTGTTATCGATAATGAAACCTATTTTCGTGAACATGTCCGGGCTGATGGGGCAAAACGCTCATTTCTTTCTCTTTCCGGCCAAGAACAAAAAGGGGCAGAAGATTGCTGACGCCAAGCAGAGTGGGGGCTTTTCGATTAAATTGGGTGAAAAGGAATTCAGGTGGAGACTGCCTTTGGGCTCGCTTCTTCCTCCAAAGATATGCCTAAAATGCAGAGAGAACTGCAGCGGAGCCTGGAATTTTTGTCCGTGGTGCGGAACCAGATTGCCGAAATAAGAGTGAGAGCTGTGTCAAGGCGCTAATGGTGAACGACGGAGGACGGACGAGGGATGACCACGTTCTCTGTCCTCTGTCTTCTGGAGAATTTTGTTGCAAAACAATATCGTATTGCGTATATCGTATTGCGTATTGCGTATTGCGTGACACGGCACACAGACGAGGAACGTAAAGAAATGGTTTTTACCCTGCACAGATATATATTTCGGGAGCTTTTCAAAGTTTTTTTTCTTGCAGCGGTGGCGCTGACACTAATGATGAGTCTGGGCAGTATTCTGCACCCCATGCAGGAATACGGCGTAGGGCCCCGCCAGGTGGTTCACCTTATAGGTTATTCTCTGCCGATTACGCTGACGTTTGTATTGCCGATAGCTGCCTTATTTGCGGCCGCTCTGGTTTACGGCCGATTTGCAAGCGATAATGAGCTCGATGCCTGCAGGGCAAGCGGAATAAGCCTGCTGACACTGGTTTATCCGGGCCTGGCGCTGGCGATTATGGTGGCGACAGTAAATTTGATTTTGAGTTTTCACGTGATGCCGGTTTTCGTACACCGCGCAAAAAAATCACTTAAGGCCGACGCAAAACAGATACTTTTCCGCAACATCCAGCGAAGAGGTTACTATAAGCTGCCGGGCAGCCGATACGTAATTTACGCCGACCAGGCCGACCTGCGAGATGACACGCTTTCAGGTGTAGTTATCGCCGAGGTGAAAAGCCACGAAATAGAAACGATCACCACTACTGAGAGAGCCAGGATAAATTTCATTTCACATGAGAAATTTAATGAAGTATCTATAACAGCATATAACACATATCAAATGGACCCCGATGGCACTTTGTCCCTCGGGTTGTCATTGGTCAGAGCCGAGTTCGGCTCGCTGTTAGGCGATGATATAAAGTTCAAGAAGCTTGATGAGATGAAGAGGATTCGCCTCAAGCCGATGCGTTTTTATCCGATTGAAAAATTAGCTCGGGAGACTTACGCACAACTTACCGTGGAGTTATTGGCAGAAGATATTGCCGTCAAGACAGGCGACGACAGCAACAGCTTGTATAAACTGCACAGCGACCAGAAGCTCGTCGAATTTACTGCAAGCCGCTGCGCCCTGCTGGACGCAGAAAAAGTCGAGTTGTCCGGCGAAGTTGTGGTGGTTGAATACGATGCGGCCAGCAGGGAACTTTTACAGACCTTGCGATGCACAAAGGCATTGCTGCATACCGAGGGGGATGAACTGGGACCGACTTTGACAATGGAGCTTTACAACGCCACGTTGGAGCGTCCGGACGGGTCAGAGGATTTGACGCGACGTCATATCATTCGCGGCTTGATTATACCCAAGTCAGTAACAGACGAATTCAAGACCGAGAATGTCTTGGAAGCCATAAAACTGGCTTCGGAGTCACCGGCACTGCGGAAGGGGCCTAGCACGAAACTGGAGGGCCTGCGAAATGCACTTCACAGAAAAATACAGCAGACCTTGGCTGAAATAGAAGCCGAGGCGCATTCCCGGCTGGTATTCGGAACAGGCTGTGTGTCGGTGATAATGATTGGCATCGGTCTGGGTATTATTTTAAGGGGAGGGCATCTGCTCAGCGCCTTCGGCGCAAGCTCAGTGCCCGCCGGGGTGCTGATAGTGTGCATAATGATGGGCAAAAACATTGCTAAAAACCCCGGTGCACAGGCCGGCCCGGGCATAGTCCTGATGTGGGCAGGTCTGGTATTTTTGTCCCTGTTGGCTATGGTGATATATCGAAAGTTACTGAAAAATTAACATTAATAGATACGAAATACGAAGTACGCAACACTAAGTGTAAAATTCGAAATTTGAAATTCGAAACAAATTCGAAATTCAAATGTTCTAATTTTCAAAACTTAGTGTTTCGGTCATTTGAATTTTGGCCATTAGATATTGTTTCGGGTTTCGATATTCGATATTCGGATTTATACTAACAACGAGATACGAGATTAATATGAAGATACTAGACAGATATGTTGCAAAGAATTTTCTGATTGGCTACGCAATCGCCTTTTGCGTTCTGATAGGGCTGCGAGTAATTATTGATTTGTTCGTGAATCTCGACGAATTTACGGAGCACGCCGGCCTTGGCACCGTCGCTGTTATTAAGAACATATTGAGCTTTTACGTTCTGCACAGCACTCTTTACTTTCGCGATTTCGCGGGAATGATAACGGTAGTTGCGGCGGCGTTTTCGCTGGCGAAAATGGTGCGCTGCAATGAATTAGTGGCCGTGATGGCTTCGGGAGTCAGCTTGAAGCGGGTGATTTGGCCGATAGTAATTCTTGCACTGCTGCTGACGGGCCTGTTTGTAATCGACCAGGAACTTTTAATACCGCCGCTTGCAGATAAGCTTGTGCGCGGCCAGGATGCTATTCGCGGCGAGGAGTCCTATGATGTATGGTTTATCGGTGACGGCAAGGGTTCACTAATTTGCAGTCAAAGATTTTACGTAAAAACATCAACGCTGTATAATCCGACCATTATCATCCGAAGCAAAATACCCAAATCACCCATCTGGCGGGTAATCGGCCGGATATCAGCCGAAGAGGCGGTCTACAATCCTGAAACCGGCAGGTGGGACCTAACCAACGGGCGATATACTGAAAAAGATTCCACTAAACCGCCGCAGCCGATTGCTTCTTACGCCAGTGACATTACTGCAAAAGACATCCCTGTCAGGCGCAAGTCCAGACACAAAACTTTGCTAAGCTCGCGACAGTTAACTGTTCTTGCATCGCAGGGGACAAAAATCAAAGACCTGCCTCAGCTCTACAGCCAGAAGCATTTTCGCGTTACTGAGCCGATTATCAATTTTGTGATGCTTATGGTGTGCCTTCCGATTCTGGTTTGCCGTGACCCAAAGTCTATGAAGTCGTCTGTTATGATTAGCTTCGTTATGGTAGGGGTATGTTTCGCCACAACTTTTATCTGTAAAATGTTGGCCACAGAGGTTGTCTTTGAGAGAATAATGCCGGAGTTGTGGGCCTGGCTGCCGGTCTTTATCTTCGCCCCGATAGCCTTTATCGAATTGGATTCAATGAAAACCTGACCATTTACTATTCCCTATTGACTATTTGCTATTGAGTCCGAGTCCTACGTCCACCCAATGGTCAATATTCAATTGTCAATTTTTTTTATTGCCTCGCGGATTTCTTTGTTTATCCTGACGCTGCACCACTGTCGGCCGCACATCGAACAGTAATCGGCAGAAGGTAATTCCTTTGCACCAATTTCCTTGCAAACTTCGCGGTGCATTCTCTCAGCCGCTTGCGGGTCGAGGGATTGGGCCAGATGCGTTTTCCAGTCTAAATTGCTCCGCGCAATACTCAATTCTCTATCCCGCTCAGCAGCACCTTTTAAGCCGCGGGCAACGTCAGCGGCGTGGGCTGCGATTTTTGCTGCAACTACTCCGGCCCGGACATCATCGGCGTTCGGCAGGCCGAGATGCTCCCTCGGCGTGACATAGCACAAAAACGATGCGCCATAAAAGGCGGCAGCAGTTCCGCCGATTGCTGACGTTATATGGTCGTATCCGGCTGCGATATCGGTTACCAGCGGGCCGAGGACGTAGAACGGAGCACCGCGGCAAATCTCCTGCTGGATTTCCATATTGTATTGTATCTGGTCGAAGGGCACATGGCCTGGGCCTTCGACCATAACCTGGCAGCCCTTTTCCTGCGCCCTTTGTGTAAGCTCTCCGAGGGTCCTTAATTCTGCGATTTGTGCCTGGTCGGTGGCGTCTGCGATAGCACCCGGCCGAAGGCCATCACCAAGAGAAAAGCAGACATCATACTCGGCCATTAGTGCGCACAAATCGTCGAACATTTCATAGAGAGGATTTTGCCTGTTGTGGTAGAGCATCCATTTGGCCAGCAGCGCTCCGCCCCGGCTGACAATACCTGCAACCCGCTTTTCGAGCAGGGGCAGATGCTCCTTTAACACGCCGGCGTGAATGGTGAAAAAGTCCACGCCCTGTTTGGCCTGTGTTTCGATAACCTCGAGGATTATTTTGCCGTCTATGTCCTCGACATTTCTGCCCTCTATGACCTGATAGATTGGCACTGTTCCGAAAGGTACGGGACAGAGGGCCAGCAATTTTTCGCGGGTCTCGTCAAGGTTTCCGCCGGTACTTAAATCCATAACCGCATCGGTGCCTACGGACAGAGCGGCTTGCATTTTTTCGATTTCAGCTTCCACCGAAGAGCGAACGCTGCTTGTGCCGATATTTGCGTTTACCTTTGTAGTAAGCGCTCGGCCGATACCAATTGGCGCCAGATTTGTATTCAGATGCAGCTTGTTCGCTGGTATTATCAGTCGCCCGGCGGCAAGCTCATTGCGAACAAGCCTGGCATCGAGGTCTTCAGTCTCGGCGACGAATTTGACCTGGTCGCTAATTGTGCCAGTTCGTGCGATTTGTAATTGTGTTGTCATTGTTCTTTCCTTTTATTTTTTCGCCACAAAGGCACCAAGAAGTGTAAAGTGCCTAAAGTGTAAAGTGCCTAAAATGCCTATTACTCTATAACACGTGATTTGCAGGGTTGTCATTGCGAGGGCTGCGAAGCAGCCCGTGGCAATCTCTACTTCACGAATGGTTGAGATTGCTTCGTCGCTGCGCTCCTCGCAATGACACTCTGCGTTTTATTTGTTACAGAGTACTAAAATCTAACAAACTCAATTCTTGCAACTTTAGGCACTTTAGCTCACTTTAGTTCACTTTCAACTTCGAGTCTTTGTGTCTTCGTGGCTAATTTCTCCGA
>JAUXAH010000504.1 GCA_030614945.1 Phycisphaerae bacterium | reverse complement strand
CTGCTGCCCCTTCGCCCGTGGTGCAATTATCTCCAGCATATCCTGTTCGGGCTTAATCCGTTCCTTCGGCTCCTCCAGTTCAGGAAACTCCGGCTTAGGCCAACCCCTCGGAGGGGCTGGCTTAGTAATCTCCGGCTCAATCAGCTCAGCTATCGCTTCTTTGCCCGTAACAGAACGCGAAACATAAACGTAGCCTATGTTAAATTGGCTTATCCCCCCTGCTGTCGCAAGCGCATCGAGCAATCTGAAATCATACCGCGGAATTTCGTATCTGCCCGGAATCGGCACACCATTACCCGATATTGAAAACGTGCGTTGTTGTGACCTCATCATGATCGCGGTAACCAACGCCTCTCTTAATATGCTCGGCTCAAGGATTTGCCTTATCTCTTCTTCAAGTTGCGATTCAGTCAGCCCCGCCGCATCAACTACCCCAACTTCCGGTATGGATATCCTGCCGGTCTCGGTAACAACATAATCTTTTTCAAACATAGCCCCCTCTGCAAGCAGCTCAAAAATGGATATCCTGACAATATCGCCGGAACTAAACACATAATCGGTCTCGAATGCCATGGCATCCACCGGCCTGGGTTCCTCCGCTCCTTCCCAGGCCGACGGTGCCTCCTCTGCCACGCCCAGCGAATCCAATATCACATTGACCGCCGGTACAGGACGGAACCTGCCTACTTGCGCCGGGTCAAAAAACCTATTGCCGCAACCGGTTGAGAGAAGGCAAAAAATGAGGAACGAAAATCCCAGGTGGGATGGCCAAGCCCAGCGAAACTCGATTCTCGATTCTGGATTCTGGATTCTCGATTTTCTTCTTCTACGAGCATTTGGCATCCGCCATTGGGCGTCCTGTGGAGAGCATCCAGTCTGGCACGACGGATTTGCCGGGCTTTCCTGCGTGGTTTGTGTCGTTTTCACCCCGTTAGCAATCTCGTCTAATCGTGAAGCGTATCTCGAATTTTGTATCATATCACCTCTCGTTGTAGAATTTGGGTTCCCGCAAAGCCCCCCGGTTTGCTTCGCAAGAAGCAGGGGGGCAAGCGGGGTCCCTCTAACGGGGTTCATATCGCTAAAATTCCAAAAAGGCACCGATTATTTCAGATGTCAGATTATCTGTTTTCCGTCCTCTGCCCTCTATCATGTCGGCGTTGGTACGCAACACAATATATGACTCTATCCGACGACATTATCGGTTTAACACCCTGTTCGCTTAAGCTTTTTAATCCGGCATTTTGCCGGACCATTTTGCGATTTTCCGCATCTGTATCTGTCTTCTGTCCTCTGTAAATCAACAAGTAGCTATACGCTTAAAATGGGGGATTTGTTCACTATCGGCCTTTGTCTTCCTTGGGAGTCCATACAGACAGGCCCTATAATCATCACAATACCAAGACAGGTAAAGCTGGTGAGAGAAGTCCCGTTTTTATGGGCTGAAAGTCCGGCCCCTGGACGGAGTAAAAAGGCCGCCTCGCTTGATATGAGCAGCAGCTCTGCCACAGGCAGAAAAGAATTTACAAATAAAAACCGTGAATCATAATGCGTGATACGAGATATGCAATTTAAATGCCGAACCGTCCCCCTTCAAATGCCCTCTCAACCCTCGCAGCCACGTAATATCCGCATTCCGTCCGATGGCCGGACTTTCAGCAATCTTCTTTAGCGGGCAGCAGGGCCCCGGTCTTCTGCGACTACTCCGTGACCCTTAGCCGGTAATAATCTATTTTAACCAGCCGTTCCCGCAAAACACTTTCAGCATCGGTTGCAAATATCTCTATCTTCGTAGG
>JAUXAH010000691.1 GCA_030614945.1 Phycisphaerae bacterium | reverse complement strand
CGACTTGGCGATGGAGCCGCGGGCATCGAGACTCAAGAGCGGTGCTGTCAGTCTGGCCATTGGGTGATCACTCCTCTGTGGCTTTCTTGGCTCCGAAGTAGAAGCCGATGATGGTGCCGATTAGGGCCAGGAGAACGCCGGGGATCTCCCGGCCCACGATGGACAGGTAGCAGACGGTGGCGCCGAACATGAGGGCGAGGGTGCCCTGGATGAGAGCTGACGATCGCCAGAGATCTCCGATCGAGGAAGCGGCCGCTTGGAGCTTGTTGATGTGGCCTCCGATCGGGTGTTTGGGTCTTGTCCCAGAGTATAGCGGTCTTTTGCGGGTTGTCAAGTTCAACTACGGGCGGGCTGACGGCTGACCTGGCGCCCGGGCCAAGGTGGCAGGAGAAGGCGCCCTCGAGGCCAGGACAACGAGGACAGCGCGGGCCGTCAGCCCGACCGACGGGGGACCGGGGGCCGCGCCCCCGGCGGGGGACCAGGGGCAGAGCCCCAGGGGCAGCTGCAGGAATGCTTGCAAAAGTGGCTGGGATCCCTCGCCAGGGGGCCTCGTGGAGGGCGATATCGGGGTGGATCCAGATCTGGAATGCAGGTTTCCTTGCGCGATTGACCTGCCTTTCAGGCAGGATGGAATGAGGGCCGCGCTTGCGCGGCCCGCCGATGTGTTCGAGCGAAGGGGGCCAGGGGCTGGGCCGGGACCTGCCGGCGTTTTGGAGTGGTTCCCGCCGGCATCCTCAGGCCCAGCTCCTGGCCACCGAAGGGAGCGGGTGGGTGGGTTGTCGGCGGCGGCGGCCCCGACCCCGCACCAGGGGGCCGCCGCCGCCGTGGTGTTGTTTTTTTGGACCCTGGCCAGAATAGGTGGAGTGACTTGCCGCAGTTGTTTCAAGACCCGATGGCGGCGTTCAACCAGGCGAAAGCAGGGCAAGCGAGCAGTCCACGGCTGTCAATCGGGCGGGCGCGTTCAGCGCGGGCCTCGGCGGGCTCATTCTGGCCGGCCAGCCCTCCCTCGATGCTCAGGCCCAGCGCGAGATCTCCGCGGCCAGCGATTGTGGTGATCACCGTCCCCGGCCGGTCAGGGCCAGCCCAACC
>JAUXAH010000332.1 GCA_030614945.1 Phycisphaerae bacterium | reverse complement strand
CTTTACGCCGGCCGCCTCGAACGCATCAACCGCCCCTGCTGCCAGCGGGTCTTCCGGCCCGACCACCACAAGCCCTACATCATTTTGTTTTGCAAAGTCCACCAGCTCATCTATATCGTTGGCTCCGATAGGAACATTTTCTCCGCACCGCCCTGTGCCCGCATTACCCGGAGCGATATAGAGCTTGCCCAAATTTTTCGATTGAGCTAATTTCCACGCAATCGAATGCTCCCGCCCACCGCTGCCAATCAAAAGTACATCCATTTACTAACCTCGAATTAGTCATTGCGAGGCCTGCAAAGCAGGCCGTGGCAATCTCATATTTAGCCCCCAAATTTCACTTGGGGTCTTATTCTATCCTAAGTTGCAAATTGTAAATTCGCAATTGCAAATTAAAAATCCTCCTCAAGTGTGAAAAATAAGGGCGAGAAAACCAAGGACCTCGTTGCTTACCAACGAGGCCCTTGGGAACGATTAGCTCTACACAACCCGATTCGCCGGCTGCTTCTGCGCTACGGAACCCGCTTGAACTCCACACGGTCAAGTTGGACGTTCGGCTCAGCGAACCGGATCACGATCTTGCAGGGGCCGTCGGCCTGCTGGGTGAGACTGACATCCTGGGCCGGCAGAATTTCGCCTGTCCAGGTCGGCCACAGCCGCTCCTCCCACTGCTCGCCAGCGGTCAGGTAGAAGGCATCCTCCTCGCTGGAGGACCCCAGGGCATAAACTGTCACCTGATAATTGCCCTTGCTCAGTTGGACTGTCGCCTCGGCCCTGCTGGTGTCATCCTGGAGCACGACAACCTTTCCTCCGCTGGCATTGTCGAGTTCCTGCACCTTTGCATTGGTCAGGGTGAATTCTTCCACTTCCACGAAGAACACGTCCTCTGCGACCCTGTGTATCCTCGGCTTCATCAATCCAGCACAGCCAGAGCCCATCAAGGCCACTACCAAAACTGCCACAACACCCCATAAGATTGTCGAAAATCCCGCCCTCGTACAACTGCTCTTCTTTTCCATAGCTCTGCTCCTTAAAAAATAGAAATTCTTGGTTTTAGATTACATTACAGAGATATTATCAGTCGAAGCCGAGTTTTTCAAGCACTTTTTCTTTTATCACTATGACACTATGAAACTATCAATAGACAAACTGTCCAGGAAAAGCAGAATTCCTTGACAAAGCACCCCATCGTAATGGCCGATATGGGTAATATCTGTCATAATTTTTATGTTTCTTGGACTGGAGAAATGAGAAAAAAGGCCGCAAGCAAGCCGGCTTGCCGGCTTTCAAAACCCCGCGTTGCGGGGCGCTCACAGCCCGTTAGTTGGCAATTATGAATTGCAGCCGATGCACGCGTTTTCTTGGCGGCCCACACCGCCTGATTATGCGCAAACCCTCACACTGGCCTTCATTCCGCCGCCGGCACGATTATGACTTCATCTGTGCCCTTTATGTCCTGCCCATCATATGTTTTTCCAGTTAGGGTTACTGTGCCGCTTTCCCAGAGCTCGCCATCGCTTTGGGTTTCCACTTGCACCAATAGATCGAGGTCACCGTCTCCGTCTATATCCTCCAGGCGGGCCATCAACTTCTCAGCTTTTCCACGAACCGCTACCTTCGCGCCGGCAAGCGTCACGGTAGCAGAGTTCACATCTGCCGCATTGAAGTCATCGGTTGTCAGGATGGCGACCGGAATGAGCCCATTAGAGCCTGGGTTGATTGGGTTCGGGTCACTGCCCGGCTTGATGTCAATCTCAACCGTCTTCACGCAGCCTCCAGGAGGTGCCAGAAAAATGGGAGCATCGGCGGAAATCCACAAGCTTATGGGCATAGTTTTTCCGTCGTCGTAATATCCCTCCAACGTTACGCCACTGATTAAGTATGGGCTACAGGGTTGATAGTAGTCAGAGCCAACATGAAAGTCCGTACCGTAGATGGTCACAACCGGATCTTTCTCATCTGGTCCGGTTGCACCTATAATCGTTAGATACCCGTAAGAACCAAAGCCACCGCCACGAATGTTGACTGTGCTGCCGGCGTAGGCATAAAGGCCGTACTCTATATAGGCCCCGGGATACATATTCACCGTGCCATACACGTCCAACCAGTCGCCCAGGATCTGCTCGTCCGGATAGCCAGTGCCGACATTTAGCGTTTCCCCGCTGGCAACGGTTCTGGCGCCACACGGTGCCGCACATAGCAAAACTGCCAGAACACCCCATAAGATTGTCGAAAATCCTGCCCTCATAGAACTGTTCTTCTTTTCCATAGCTCTGCTCCTTAAAAAATAGAAATTCTTGGTTTTAGATTACATTATACAGATATTATCGGTCGAAGCAGGCTTTTTCAAGCACTTTTTCTTTTATCACTACGAAACTATCAATAGACAAACTATTCACGAAAAAGCAGAGTTCCTTGACAAAGCACCCCATCGTAATGGCCGATATGGGTAATATCTGTCGTAATTTTTAGGTTTCTTGGGCTGGAGAAATGAGAAAAAGGGCTTTTACACTCATCGAAGTTATATTAGTCGTAGCAATCTTAGGCATCCTGGCCGCACTCGTTGTTCCCACGTTGCAGGGACACATTGTAACAGCTCGCCAGTCAGCCGCCAAAGACTCTCTCGGTACAATGCGGACCCAGATCGAGCTGTATAAGTTGCAGCACGACGGGACCCCGCCGGGATACGTAAATGGCTCCGGTGTCCCCGTGGCGACGCTGGAGCTTCAATTCACCGGGACCACCGCCGTGACAGGCCACGCTTCGCCAAACAAGGTCCCCACCGCCCCATTCATATATGGCCCTTACGTAAAGAAACTGCCCGAAAATCCCTTTAACGACTTATCGAACATCGCCTATGTGGCCGAAGCCACCGCCTTTTCCGCAGCGGT
>JAUXAH010000139.1 GCA_030614945.1 Phycisphaerae bacterium | reverse complement strand
CGACCGGGGTGCAAGCACCCCTACTGCGCTTAATTCGAACGACGCTTGTCCGCCAGAAATTACACCGGAAGCCGGCCGCAAGGCGGTCATTGGCAGTGCCCAAGCCGGACGCCCGGGGCGGGCAAAAACCGTGCCAGCGGGCCCCTGGCCCTCCCACTGGCACGGTTTTTGCGATGCCGCCCCGGGCCCGAAGCGGGTTTGAGCTGCCTGGAGGCCAGGCAGAAAATTTTTACGGCTCGCTCCGCTCGCCCGGCCCCCGCTCTGCTTACGTCGGGGGCCGGCCTCCCTATTTCGCCCAGAAGCCCTCTGGATTTCTCCCACAAGCCCTCTGGATTTCGCCCACAAGCCCTCTGGTCCGCTCGCTGACGGCTTTTCGTAGCTCCGGTGGTGTTGTTCTGTCGATTTTTGGATTTTCCCTTGTTGTTCCCCAATACACCCCCCTAACGCCCCCTTAAGGGCGTGTTGGTCGCAGTTCCATCAATAAGCGACAAATCCAGGGCAAGCGACCGCCAATTTGTCGCAAAATAATTGTCGTTTTTCCCTTGACAGCCTGGTCGCTTTATGATATTCTTAGCCTGGTGTTATGTCGTTTTACCATTTTACCGCGTTTTATGGCCTTCGAGCCAGAAGGGAGCTCACAAATGTTTGTTTTACAAAGCCTTGAAGAACCAGACAAATTTATCATTCAGTTCTGCTACGAGGAGATGCGTCACCTCCAATGCCTCACCCCTCTAAACAACTCCGATCTCACAAAAACTCTGCTCACCCTGATACTTGACGCCCTCGAGAACTCCTCCTGCGAAAGGACCCCAACATGAAAAAACCACTCAAAGTTTTGGAACCTCACGAGGTAGCTGCTCTGTTGGCCTGGACCCAGCATTACTGTTACAGCTACGACACGCACCGGACCAGGTATCGAAACTATCTGATCATCCTGTTAATGCTGGATACCGGAATTCGAGTGGGCGAGCTCGTACAGCTGCAGATCAGTGATCTGTGGATGAACGAAAAACCGCTCGACTCCCTTGTTGTTCGGCCGGAAATTGCAAAAGGTGGACACGAACGAATCATACCGTTATCCACCAGGCTTGCAAAAGCGATCTCCAACCACATCGAATTCGTTGTTCACCACAAACTCGATTGCCCCCTGTCCCCTATCTTCGATGTTTACATGGCAACCAATCATCTCACCACCCGCACGGTCCAGCGAATCGTTTCATTTGCGGGCGAGACCGCCCTGCGTAAGAAGCTCACTCCGCACATGCTGCGTCATACGTTCGCAACCAGGCTAATGAGACAGACCAACATCCGCGTGGTCCAAGAGCTCCTCGGTCACAGGCGACTCAGCTCAACTCAGATCTACACTCACCCGAACCATGCCGACCTGAAGAAAGCAATCGACGGCCTATGATGGCTCATCTTATCGACAAAGTTTGTTCATGTATGCATTGCCTGATGATCGACATCATGTGGGGAGACCCCCTGCTGACTCCCTGGGAATACAATTTCGTCAAGAGTGTGGCTTCGTTTGGCTGGAGAAACGAGTACTCTCCAAAACAAAAAGCCGTGATCCAAAAAATATTTCGCAAGCAACGCCAGATCTACACTCACCCGAACCACGCGGACCTCAAGAAGGCTATCGACGGGCTATGAGATATCGACAAAGTTTCTCGGAAACCAGATTTTCCTGGTCGGTAATGTCTACTGTATAGTTTACTGCTGACATCCGTGAGACGCGGGCTTCGCCTGTACTAGACTTTTTTCGCTTGCTATGATTCCCTATATTACCTAGAGTAAGACACTAGTATTAGTAGTATTGTCTGTGAGATTGTGAAATCTTTCATAAGTCCAGCTTATGACTATCGTTAAATCTCACAGGCCTGTGAGGAAAACCTGTTACATCTGTGAGGAAATATGGGAATCCCGATCGTACCACCGGCCAAAGTTCCAGCCCCCGGCGGCTGTGGAGCGTGTTTCGATCCTGGTGAAACACCAGTCCACATCTTCGCGTTTCTTCAAGGCATCGGCCGTGGTATTGACTGGTTTCCGGCCCTCGGATCCGCTCCAAACGGCCTCTGGCAACTTACACGAATCCGTCGCTGCACCTGGCAAGGCGGCCTTTTCCCCTGGGTGATCACATACACAACCAACCTACCGGGGACCACCCTTTCCGCCAGCTTCGCTCCCTTATTGGACGGCCTACTCGGCACCGACAACGATAATTGTGAGGCATGGTTCGTTCTCATTCCAGACAACTTTTGGGCCTTTTACTGGACCCAGGGCTTTGGCCTGGTCACGATGACCGCCGACTGTCCAATCATATCGCTCTCCAACCTCGCCGAATCTGTAGGCCTCCACCCCGGGCCGAATCTTTTTTCTGAACCGGTCCCCAAGGCCGCCAACCAGGCCGTGATTTTATTTGCAGACGTACCAGAATCGACCAGGGTAAGAATTCTTTTAGATTGTCCTTGACAAACCCAACTATATGACTTTAAGTAATACACATCCGTGAGACGCGGTTACTGAAATTTAATTCGATGAGTCAGGTTTGCAAACCGCCTGGCTCATTTTTATTTTAAGAAAGGAGTGTGACAAATGGCCTTAGTCAAGTTCGGTGGTGGTGTTGTTCAGATGGCGGGTAGTATAGCTGGAACAACTTTTGCGAGGAATCGTTACGGTAACTATGCCCGTGCCCGGACAAAGCCGACGAATCCAAACACAGCTACCCAACAAGTAGTCCGCGCTATCGTTACTTCACTGACCCAACGCTGGTCACAAACACTAACCGCACTACAGCGGACAGCCTGGAACCTCTACGGCTCAAATGTCAACATGCTTAATCGTCTCGGCGAAACAGTTCAACTGTCCGGATTCAATCACTTCATCCGTTCAAACTCAGTGAGGCAAAGGGTCGGTGCACCCCTAGTTGACGATGGCCCCGTTATCTTTGAACTTCCTGCAGCCGACCCCACCTTTGCCGTTACAGCATCGGAAGCGACACAACAAATCACTTTCGCTTACGATGCCCTCTTAGATTGGGCTGATGAAGATGACGCTTACATCCTCTTCGAGCAAGGTCGACCCGCAAACGCCCAACGCAACTTCTTTGGCGGTCCATGGAGACATTGTTCGCAAGTTGAAGGTGTAAACGGTGCGCCCCCAGCCAGTCCCAAAATCGCTGCTGCTGTGTTCGCCGTAGCCGAAGGTCAACATCTTTGGGCATACGCACGTATAAGCAGAGTAGACGGGCGACTTTCGTCACCCTTTCGCGACGATGCTTTTGTCCTTGCTTAGCGTACCGATCGGGTATATAACCTGGTGGAGCGGATTCATCGCGGGGATCCCCGCGGGGTGGACCTTATGCGATGGCACTGAAGGGACCCCAGATCTCCGCGATAAATTTGTCATCGGCGCTGCAGGCACTTTTATTCCCGGTGCCACCGGAGGCACAGCAGCTCACGTTCACGATTTTACCGGTGACGGCCACTATCACGTTTTGACCGAACCCGGCCCCATCGATTTCGGTTTTGACGATCGTGAACGTACAACCACCGAGCCAATCGTCGGAACAACAGACCAGCGTGCCATGCGACCACCCTGGTACGCGTTAGCTTACGTAATGTATATAGGGCCTTAAAATGCCAGCACTACCAACAGGTACGATCGCTTTGTGGTTCGGATCAGTCGCCACGATCCCTGCCGGCTTTATACTTTGTGACGGCGGCGGTGGGTCCCCGGACCTTCGCGATCGCTTCGTCCGCGGGGCAAACGGCGGCAAGCCACCTGGTGCCACAGGCGGGTCAGTCTCACACACCCACACGTTTACCGGCGACGGCCACGACCACCTTCTGCTTGCGGGTACCAATGTCAAACTAGGAGCCGTTTTTAACGACCGTACTAATTCTTCACCCGGCGTCGGCGAAACTGACTCCGCCGACAACTATCCACCATATCACGCACTCTGTTTCATCATGAAAACTTAGGAGATCTCAAAATGCCAGACCAAATGCAACTCGTTATCACTGTACGCAAACCCGTCGACGATGCCGACCAGGCCAAAGTAATCTTTGATATCGTCAAGGCCAGACTCGAGGACCGCCCGGACCTCGTTATCTCCGGCCACTGTACAAATCACTTTGACTTAGAGGAGTCATAATCATGATTTTTGGCAAAGACACTTTCAAATGGATTTCGTTCATCTTCCAACTCATCAAACTGTTTACCGAAATATTCGGAGATGGCGAAGACATCAACGAAATGACCAAAAATGGCCTCGGCGATTTCGACCATTGATCTCGGCGACGGATTCTTTACTATCGTCGACCCTGTTGATTTGCCTATGCTCAGCAAATTCACATGGCACGCTGTACGCGGAAAACGCAACTACTACGCCAAGACCGTCGTTTACACAAATGGATCCAAATTCATCTTGTCGATGTCGAGACTCATCGCCAAAACACCTCGAGGCAAAGTTTGCCATCACATCAACCATCGTTCCTTAGACAACCGACGAGCCAACCATCTCAACATGGAACCACACAAACACACCAGCCACCACCAGACGAACAACCTGCAAGTGAAGTACACGGACCGTCCTACGGCGTTGTTCGGCGAAACAATGAATTTTGCCCCGATTGCTCCAAATAAAAACTCACACCATCCACCACGTGCCCCGATATCCACTGCCGGCCGGCAAATGCACACCCCCGGAAACAACGACTAAAAAACACAACCCCCTTCCAAAAACATAATTCCGTTCAGTTAAAATCTGAACATCATGTAAAAGGTTCCCCCCTTCAAAGCAACAATCACAAACACAATCATTATAATCATAACCAAACTTTACGATCACCAAACCACAATATTCTATAAACAGCCCCGTTGTTTATCTCAATTATATTCAAACCCGGGCCACGGCCCTGGCAACATCGAGCGCCACATCTCATGCGCAGTTCGAGCGCCTTGGTTCCGTTACGATAACACATCTTATGCGCAGTTCGAGCGCCCTGGATTTATTCGAAGACCACATCTTATGCGCAGTTCGAGCGCCCTGGATTTATTCGAAGACCACATCTCATGCGCAGTTCGAGCGCCCTGGTTCCGTTACGATAACACATCTTATGCGCCGTTCGAGCGCCCTGGTTCCGTTCGTATGCCGTGAGAAATCGCGTGCGTACGCACCTTTTTTGGGGCGGGTGTGCCCTGCGTATGTTCCGTTTGCATACCGAGCTTCGGGACCCCTCAGGCGGGTTCCCGGACCCTCCGCGTCCGCCGGGTAGCATAGAAATCCCAGTTCCGCCTCGGCGTTGCGTTACAGCCCCGGCGGACCAAGAAGGTGGCCCCGGCGGGGCCACCTAAAAAGGTTCGAAAAGGACGCCCGGTAGCTACTGCCGGTCGGGCTATCTTTATGTCCGGCTTGGCAAGTTGGTGGCCTCCTACCACCAATCACTGCCAAAGATGTAATTCCTGGCGACCGGGGTGCAAGCACCCCTACTGCGCTTAATTCGAACGACGCTTGTCCGCCAGAAATTACACCGGAAGCCGGCCGCAAGGCGGTCATTGGCAGTGCCCAAGCCGGACGCCCGGGGCGGGCAAAAACCGTGCCAGCGGG
>JAUXAH010000113.1 GCA_030614945.1 Phycisphaerae bacterium | reverse complement strand
TATATTTTTCAGGTCTTCGACGATAATGAAAAGAACATTTTTTTTCTTGATGCTTTTTTTAGGAGCACCTGACGCAACAGAGGATAGGCTCAGCGGTGAAAGGGCAGCAAAAGTGCCTCCAAGAGAATATTTTAGAAAGTTTCTTCTGTTCGTGTTCATTGTGACTTCCTTAATCTGCAATTTAGGACTTGTAAATAAATTAGACGCCAGCATCATAAGTTTTTTAAAGCGTTGATTCTGACCTATAGTTGAAGTTCTTGCTCGTAAATGTTGTTTTTTTTAACGCAACCATCTTTTCCTTTGACAATGTATAATTATTCACGCATACTACTTATCGGACATAAAACGCTTTCTGATTAAAAAAGGCGGTTTTTTTTATCATAGAGCAGTATAAAGCAACTCTTGGAGTTTGGTAATGAAACGTAGGGATTTTATAAAAACAACAGCAGCAGTTGGGCTAAGTTTGGCATCAAAAGGTTTTTCCGAGAGTTTAGGCCGTAAACAAAAACGGAAATCCAGAAAACCAAATATTCTTTTATTATTCTCAGATCAGCACAATGCCGATTTTCTGGGATGTGCGGGTTATCCAAATATTATTACCCCCCATCTTGATAAGCTTGCTTGTGACGGTGTTAGGTTTACCAGGACGTACTGCCAGGATGGTATTTGCGTTCCTTCAAGGAGTTCAATGCTAACAGGGCAGTATCCCAGAACAACTGGTGTGCTTGAAAATAGCGATAAGGTTTATAAATCTGAACAAATCCATCCGCTTTATCACTTGCTCAAACGAAATGGTTATATTACAGGTTGTTTTGGCAAACAGCATCTGCCTGAAGGTATGCGCGAAGGTTTTGACCATTCGGCGTCAACGATCGGAGCAAGCCTCGATCCCTCCGATGAATATTACTTTGATTGGATCAAAGAACAGGGGCAGAGTGAGGAATTTCAAAGAGACTGGACAGGTTGCAAGAAGTCGCCGCTGATGTGTCATATCTCAGACTTAAAGCCGGAAAATACTCCGGAAGCATATACTGCAGAAAAGTCGATGGAGTTTTTCAAAACGGCAAAAGAATCAGGTAAGCCTTTTTTCTGCTGGACATCTTTTCTTCATCCCCATCAGCCCTATACTCCTGTAAAAAAATGGGCGGATCTTTATCCGCCTTCAGAAGCAAAGCTGCCGGATAATCTTAGCGAGCCTGTTGAAAATCTTCCTCCTCATCTTCAGAATTGGCGTAAAAATCCCAATAGGCCCTGGGCCCTGGCCGAGGCAGCGGAAGATGAAAATATTTACAGAAATTATATAAGCTATTACTGCGCGCTGGTGACGGAAGTGGATCACTATATCGGAAAGATCATCGCGTCTCTCAAAGCACAAGGGATGTATGAAGATACGATTATTATTTATACCTCCGATCACGGTGATTTCGTTGCCCGGCATGGTATGGTTGAAAAATGTGCAATGGGGCATAACGTTTATGAGGATACTTTGAAAGTGCCTATGATCATGAGTTGGGCGGATAATTTCGAAAAAGGTCATGTCAATAACGATTTGACCGAATTAATCGATATTTACCCGACGTTGCTCGATCTTTGCGATATTGAAAAACCGGCTGGTTTGCAACTCCCGGGAAAATCGCTCATCAAAGTTCTTGACAAAGGGCAAAGCATAGAACGTGATTTTGCGGTCTCTGAGAACTGGTCGCAGGTAACGATCATTACAAAAAGATACAAATTTGGCCATTGGATCGAGCCGCCTTATTCGCGTTTTGATTTCAGGGAATTTGGAGATATGATTTTCGATCTTGATGAAGATCCGACAGAGGTAAATAATCTAATCGATACACCAAAAGGTAAAAAGATAAAAGCAGAATTGCTTAAGCATTACGAAACATGGGTTAAAGAAACTCCTTCAAAAGGTAAAAACATATCTTCCCGAACAGCTTTAAAGCATTTTAAGAGATAACAGTTTTTGCTCTTTAGAACTCCGCCAGGGAACATACTTTTGGCGTCTGCGTTAAATATATGACTTCCGTGCCTGGTTGTATAGCAGAAGCATTTGGTGATGGAAAGAGGCTTATAGTTTTGTAAAATTACCGAGGATTAATTGTCCAGCTCAGTATTTCTGTATGAGTTTACAGCATCGCTTAGAATGTCCAGATACAGATATTTATAATCCCTGTAGGTTTGTCCGCCGGTATAATAAGTTTTGCTTGGGGATTTATCCGTATCGCTTGGCGGGGCTTTGCCGGATGTCGCTTCGATCTGGGAGTCTTCATACCATTCATTGAAACTGTTAACCATCATGACATTTCCACAGGCCGGATCAAGATTGGTTAATGCCGCCTTGTCGATCATCTCGCGGAAAACATCGCCTTCCTTTGAATCTTCGACATCTGTGAAAT
Source organism: Phycisphaerae bacterium (assembly GCA_030614945.1). The sequence goes on along the minus strand of JAUXAH010000113.1, from coordinate 3,931 downwards.
ATCGCGCCCGGCCCGGGTGTCCTTTTCGCACCGCAGTGTCATTATATCCCGGTACAACGGTCGGCATGAAAGCGGTACCGACGCTATTGGCCACAGCTTTTGCATGACGGTAAGTTGACGCAAGAAAATCAATGGCCTTTTTTGTGCTCCCGTATCGCCCGATGGATTGACCGTAAACATCATAGGCGGTGACAGCATCGAATTGGCGGGCCCAGAGCGTCTGATATTCGCTGTTGTTTTCCGTTGAAAAGACATCATCTCCGACAAGATAAATATGAGGGAATTTTTCACGCATCTGTGCAAGTGCCTGATGTCCTTTATTGCGGAAGTACACCCTGCTTAGATAGACAAAAACAACGGGTCGACCATCGATTTTGTAATAGGATGGATGAACAAAGTATGTCTTGTTGAGGTAATCCATGTCCTTTAACCAGTTGTCATAATTAGGATTGGCAACGGATCCAAACCGGCCAGTGCTTTCGTATAATATTGCATACTTAAGTTTCCCCGCATCGGGATGTTTCAGAATATGGTTTTTAAATGTGACATCTGTAGTGCTGTTCGGACCCCACCAACTGATAGACCACATCGATATACCACCGCGAATACTTTGGGAGATGTGTTTGCCAATGACCTCGGGGTTCCACGAATCATATAAACCGGCTTTTGGTTTTTGTGGGTGTTTCAAAAGCAGACGCATTGCATGGTTCCAGTTGTTTTTCGGTTTCCCTGAAGATGGTTTGCGATACCATGGATAATAGTAAGCACCGACAACCGGCCTGGAGGGTTGTGATGCGGCATCTACGGGCTTTATCGTATTACTGATGATCTGGCGGCAATTCGAAATAGAATCTTCGCTCTTGACAGAAGCGGCAGGGAATAGAAAACTGAAAGTGCAAACAACAAACAATATCAGGCAAATTCTCGAAAAGTTTTTCATCTGACATTCCCATTTGTCTTCACAAAAGTTGGTCCTCCACGTTTTGACACTGTTTTTGAAGCACTCCTGTACAATTGAAGGCCCACAATACAAAACTTTCATCTCAATTTCAAAATAATTCCAGCAGGTTCAGCGTACCGTGCCGGAAAAACCGCCAAAAAGTCGAGTATGTACGTCAAAAGCCCACTTTTTCCCACTATTTTGGCAGACCGCCGCCGTTGCCCTCCATTCCAGAACCCGATTTTCAGCAGTTCCACACATCATCCCGGCCTCGCGGGTATTGTCAAATGTTGTGGATTGGAATTTTTGCGGGTCAATATCTCGTATAGCGTACAGCGTATAGCGTTCGCATTTACAATTTCCGATTGCCGAGTTTCGTATCTCCCTTCGACCCATTCGACAAGGCTCAGTGCAAAAGATAGCGTTTAGCGTATAGCGTTTAGGTCGTTTGGATTCCTGCCTTCGCAGGAATGACCCCGACAGTGCCGGGGCTAACAGGCATTGAGGCTGCCACCCATCGCGTCCTCTATTGCCCGCCAGATTCGCCCGTTATGAATAACTACAGGGACGGAGACTCCCCAGCATTCACCATCAGGATTATCTCTTTAATTTCACTGCCGGCCGGATATAATCAACCCCGTTAGAAATCGTCGTATTGGCGGTTTAGGTCTGATTGGCAAATTTCTAACGGGGTCAACCTCTATGAAAAATACCGTCCTTAGCGAAGTTTTCAACCAAATGGCCGATATAATGGAGATTCTCGCCCCGCCCCTCGGAGGGGCTGGGCTCGGCGAGAACCGCTTCCGTATCAATAGCTACCGAAGGGTCGCGCGGATTATATCCGATATGCCGACCGACATCGAGCCGCTGTTGGAAAGCGGACAGTTAGCAAAAACGCCCGGCATCGGGAAATCAAGCCTTGCCAAAATCCAGGAGTTCGTAAAAACCGGCACGATAACCGCTCACCGGCAGTTGCTCACCAAAATCCCGCCAACGTTACTGGAGCTGCTCACAATACCCGGTATGGGGCCAAAAGGCGTTAAGGCGGTCTACGAAAAGCTAAACGTTACAAGCATCGCTGAGCTAAAAGATGCTCTCAAAATCGGCTCTCTTGCTCAACTGGCCGGCTTTGGTGACAAAAAGGCAGCAGCAATCGCAAAAGGCATCGAGTTCCTCGAAAAGTCCGCTGGCCGAATTCGCCTCGACCAGGCCCAGGAAGCGGCGGGACTGGTCGGCAAATTCCTCAACGGCCTCTCGGGTATCCAGAGAATCCAGCCTGCCGGCTCACTGCGACGATGGGCCGAAACCATCGGAGACGTTGATATACTCGTCGCCGCAAAAAAAGGTAAGCAAATCATACAGGGATTTACGGACGCCCAGTTCGTCCAGGAAGTCCTCGCGGCCGGGCCAACAAAGGGCTCAGCGATTATTCAAACAGAGACTGCGCCCGTTCATGTCGATGTTCGTGTCGTGCCGCAAAAAAGTTTCGGAGCTGCAGCGCAGTATTTTACCGGCTCAAAACAGCATAACGTGCGCCTGAGAGCAATTGCCATAAAGGCAAAGCTGAAGCTAAATGAGTACGGGCTGTTCAAGGGGAACAAAATGATTGCGGGCCCGGTTGAAAAAGAAATCTATGAAAAGCTCGGCCTCGATTATATCGACCCTTTGTTGCGTGAAGACCGCGGCGAAATTGAGGCCGCAAAGACCCATTCGCTGCCTGAGCTAATCGAACCCAAAGATATCAAAGGCGACCTTCACGTGCACACAAACGCCTCTGACGGCGATTGCGACATATCCGAAATTGCTAAGGCGGCAAAACAGGCAGGTTACAAGTATATCTGCATTACAGACCACTCACGCTCATCTGCAATTGCTAATGGCCTCTCGCCTAAACGACTGGCCCAGCAAATCAAGCAAATCCGCAAACTCAATGAGCAGCTAAAAGGCATAACGATACTGGCGGGAACTGAGGTTGATATCCTTGCCGACGGCTCTCTGGATTTCGACAACAAGCTCCTCGCCGAGCTGGATTTTGTAATAGCTGCGATACATTCGGGCCTGGCCAGCTCACGCGAGAAGGTAACAACCCGCACGTTAAAGGCAATGGACAATCCGTATGTCCACTGCATCGCTCACCCTACGGGCAGGCTGATTGGCCAGCGCGAACCAATGGATATCGATATCACCGCTGTCATCAGACATGCCGCTCAAACACAGACCGCCCTGGAAGTAAATGCAAACCCCTGGCGTCTGGACCTCAAGGATACCCACTGCAAGATGGCAATCGAGGCGAAAGTTATGCTGGTCATCGCAACCGACGCTCACAGCGCCGCTGGCCTCGCCTTTGTGGGCTTTGGCGTGGCAACCGCTGCCCGTGGTTGGGCGACAAAGGCCGATGTCCTCAATACCTCCTCAGCAGCCAAAATCAAAAGCTGGGCCAAAAGCAAACTAAAAGCTTAAAGCCAAAAACCATAACTTAAATGTCGGACATGTTTTAGAATAAGTATCCAGCTATGTCCTCTGAGTCTGTCAAAATCCTGTTAACAGGTCTGCCGGGTTGTGGCAAAACAACCGCTGTAATGCAAATCATAGCCAATCTCGACTCCAAAAAAGTGGCAGGTTTTTATACGGGGGAGATTCGCCGGAACAATACGCGCAAAGGTTTTTGCTGGAAGCGGCTCGATGGTGCTGCGGGGATACTTGCTCACGTTGACATCAAAGGACCTTTGAGAGTGGGCAAATATGGCGTGGACGTTGCAGGCTTTGAAAAATCCGTAGTGCCGATTTTGCACACCAGAAGAACCAATGCTGAATTATTTGTTCTTGACGAAATCGGCAAAATGGAATGCCTGTCTGAAAAATTTGTCGCTGCGGTGCGCCGGCTCTTTGCCTCCGACAGGTCGATATTAGCCACTGTGGCACTGAAAGGGGCTGGTCTTATCTCTGAAGTAAAGAATTATCCAGACACGAAACTATTTAATTTGACCCGTC
>JAUXAH010000145.1 GCA_030614945.1 Phycisphaerae bacterium | reverse complement strand
GACAACCCGCGATACGCTACGAACCTGAAACGCTTGCGCAAGGAACTGCTGAGATGGAAAAAGGAACTGGGCGACAGCAGTAAGTTCTGGCAGGGCTATAACGCGGAAACTGAAAACTAAAAGTTAAAAGTGTAAAATTGTTTGGCGGAGCCATCCCCAAGCTGCGCTTGAGGCTGCCACCCGGGCGACGGAGGGAATAGCGAATATCGAACAAGGAATAATGAATGATGAAGTTGAGATTGCCACGCATCGCTTCGCGATGCTCGCAATGACAGTTAGTGAAGGACGAACTACAAACTCGACATGCGCCCGCGCAGCTACGGAGTCGCAATTTATTCTTGATTTGTCTCGACAATCCCGTTAGACTGAAGAGTTGTTAGAGGGGATTATAGTGGTGAGTATGGCCGATAGAAACGAACAAACTGATGCCGATATTCTGCAATGCAAAGCGGATATCCTTCGCGCACGGGATATAATACCGTCGGACAAGAAAAAAACATACCAGGAGCCGATTTCACAATCGGACGAAAAGGCGACACTCTCGCCTGCTGCTGCGGGCGAGACATCAGTTGAAGAACGAAAAAAACCTGTCCCCGGCATTATCCCCGAAGCCCAGGCGGAACAGGTAAAGCCGGTCAAAGATATACCGACGGAACCAGCCCCGCTCCTCGGAGAGGCGGGGCCCGCAGACGCACGGCAGGAAAAAATCCAAATACCGAAATTTAACCTGGCCGAAGAGATTATGGCCGAGCAGCGAAAAATCACTTCAATAAGAAGAAAGGCTCCCGGCAAAAAAGTTGAAATTCAAAGCCAGGAGCCGGAGGTTGAGCTAATCGGCTATACTATTGAGCAGCCAACACCGGCGTTATCAGGACAAGAACAAATCGTTGCAGAGATTGTAGCAAGGGATATTGAAAGATTGTGCAAGGGTGGTACTTCGAGCCTCCGTAACTGGTAATTGGTAACTGGTAACTGGTAATTGGTGATTGGTAACTGGTAAACTACCAGTTACCTGGTTATCTTCTTGCAATGCGGGCTCGCAAAATGTAGATTGGAATGAAACAACTCGGAGAGGTGGCCGAGTGGCTGAAGGCAACGGTTTGCTAAACCGTCCAGTGGGTATAAGCCCGCTGCGCGGGTTCGAATCCCGCCCTCTCCGTTTGTTTTCTACAAGCTACCTAAGCGATTCAAAGCAAAGAACTTATGAGTCGTTTTGTCGGAGAGGCCAGCTTCTCCGACACTTTCCTTTACTTCATTCTGTAAATGCTTGATTTAAAATAGCTTAAAGAAATATATTACAAAAGCCCTAACCTTACTGTCCTACTATTGTCCTATTTTCGCAATCACTACTGTTATTATGGTAGAATATCACCGGATGACTAAATCTATAGTCTTCGTTCGCTTTAAGGCTGTGAGCGACCAACGGATATATAATCTGGATGCACAAAAAGATGCTATCGTATAACTCTTTGTAAGACAGTCCCTTAGAGATTACTTAGCTTAGACGACTCATCGTATGTCTCCATTATGACACCGATTTGCTGAAATCTCAGCCTCCTTTCCCGCTTGATTCACACCCCTATATTTACGATACAATAGATATTATGAAAAAGGTTTGGGTTTACAAGCGGAAAAATGTGAAGGGCTGGTGGCTTGGCTGGTATGAGAGCGGTAAGCGTAAAGCCAAAGCCCTTCCATCCAAGGAGTTGGCTGAACATTACAAGCACCTCAAATATACCCAGTTGAACTCTGATGTCTTTACGGGAACTGTCTTAGCTGATTGGGGCCAAATGGTTGCAGAATATAGGGAAGCCAAAAAAGTCCAGGGAGTCACCGAAGGTACACTTTATGAAATTGCTTTAAGCTTGAGAAACTTTGAGCGGCTGGTTGGAAAATGTAGTTCAAAACAGATTACACAAAATGTCATCGACAATTTTATTTTTCAAAGAGGTGAAGAAGTAAAACGCCCAACCCTCAACAAGGACATCAGAAACTTGAAAACATTTGTCAACTGGTGCAGGGAACATCGATACTTAAACGGCTCCATAAAAATCAAGGAATTAAAGGAAGATGAAAGACCTGTGAAATCCTTGAATAGCATGCAGATTAGAAAATTGCTTTCAGCGGGGCAAAATACGTGTATCTATTCCTCGCCTGTGATTCACCCGCGAACGCTGTTAATAAATTCTTTTCTGTTTGACTATCTTTAAGCTCCATAATGCACCTGCCTTTCTTGAAATGATCAATCAATCGTTTCGGTCTTTGTAACATTACCCCGCAAATCAATGGTGATATCTTCGAATGACATTTTAGCCCCACTGCCGGCAATAGCTTTTTGTGCAATATGCCTCAGGCCTGAACAGCAGGGCACTTCCATATGAATCACAGTTAAGCTATTAAGCTCGTTTATTTTAATGATTTCTGCCAGTTTTTCAATATAAAATTGGCTGTCATCCATTTTCGGAATGTGATAGCTACTTGTTGACAACTTGTTATTCACTTGTTAACTACTTGTAATCCTCATTTCGCCTTGAAATGTGTGTCATAAGTCTTTGTCGAAGCTTGGTTATGGCCAGAACAGAGGATTTCTAATCCGTAGGTCGCAGGTTCGAGTCCTGCCGGGCGTATTCTTGTAAGTCATTTACTGCCAAAATCTTGTGGTTCTGGACCTTTAAGTCAGGGATATCGATTTTGGGGTAATTTTGCCAGAGTAGGTCAGTTTTGGGATGACCTTGCTGGGGCGGAACCAAACTTTCTCCTGGTATGTTGGCTCGCCCAATACGAATAATCAAAGCCAAGGTCATCGCCCAAAGATGATTAAACTATGGCTTGGAAAAATATGGCTGGATTGGATTAAAGAACGAGCGAAGAAATTTTGGACAACTGTCGATAATCATAATAAGGCCCTCTTGATAGATGACTGTGTTGTTTAATACGTACTTCATCGACCAGAGATGGGCCTTTTCTGTTGTAATAACGTAGTTCATTAGAAAATTTGCTCGCTTTGAGTAATTAATAGTGGTTTAATTTGCCGATGTTGTATAAAAGCTGTGATCAAAAGAATACTCTCAAAGCATCGGCTTGGGGGGGGGGTATTCAATCGGTCTAAAGAGATAAAAAGACTTGAGTCTACAGGTAAAACGCTCTTGGAGATCAAAAAGATACTTAACGAGTGAAAATAAGATGTACGAAGCATATTGGAAATTGCGAGAAAAACCCTTTGAGAATACACCTGACCCGCGCTTTATCTATTATTCTCAAAAACACGAAGAGGCTTTATCGAGAATGCTGTATGCTATTAGAGAACGAAAGGGCGCAGCTGTTTTAACCGGTGAATACGGAAGCGGCAAGACCCTTCTAAGCAGAGTCTTTTTAGAAGAGCTCTCACAGGACCGCTACCAATCAGCTCTTATCTTCAATCCTCGATTATCGCCGCTACAACTTATGAAAGAAATTATCTATCAATTAGGAAGCGACATAACATCTTTATTTACTAAAATTTCTCTGCTGCACGCTCTCAACGAAATTTTATATACAAATAAGGATAGAAATAAAAGTACAGTAATAGTTATAGATGAAGCTCAGGCTATCTCAGAAAAGCGCAGTTTTGAGGAATTGAGGTTTCTTTTAAATTTTCAATTGAACAATAAATTTCTTCTTACTATTATTCTTATAGGACAACCTGAACTCAAAGAAAAAATAGATAATCTACCTCAATTAAGACAAAGATTAGCCGTAAGGTATCATTTAAAAGCTCTTACAGAAACAGAGACAGAAGAATATATTAAACATCGTTTAGGAATAGCTGGTGCAAAACAAAAGATTTTCTCAGAATACGCTTTTAAGGAAATATATTATTTTTCAACAGGCCTACCTCGAAGAATAAACAACATATGCGATATGGCCCTATTGATAGGTTGCGGAAAAGGCTTGGATAAAATTGGCAATAAGATAATAAAAGACGTAGCTAAGGATTTAGAAGAGATACCTATTGAAAACAACGAAAAAGCGGAGAAAATAATCAATGCTTATAATGTCGGATATCTTAAAAAGAGCTAAGGAGAAGGAAAGAAAGGCTAAGGAGGAGAAAGAAAGAAAAGCTGAGCAGCAGGAAAGGTCTTTCCCTGAGTCTGCCCAGCAAGAGACGCCTCCAGAGCCTGTTGAAGAAGTGGTGTCGCCCGAACCTGAAGCATATGAGGTAAGGCTGGAGGTAGAAGGGCAAACGGAAGAAAAAGCTGAAATATCCGGAATTAGAATTTCCCCTATAATAGTGAAAGAAGCTAAAGTAGCTTCAGGTGGAGAAAGTTTGAGCTTATACGAGGGGACGGTATCCTTGATGAGAGGAATACTGAAAGAGAATAAAAATTATAAGTCTATTAATACTAAACGGATTACTACACAGATAAAAAAGATAGTTAACCAGTTGAGCTTAAACGATGAAAACTTGTTGATGTTAGCTTTTATCAAAGATTCGGGGGATGAAAATTATCTCCCTTACCATTCAGTAAATGTCTGTATACTTTCTATCGAAGTAGGATTAGGTTTGGGTCATTCTAAACCTAAGTTAATAGAGCTGGGAATTTCCGCCCTTCTCCATGATATGGGCATGATAGAGCACCTGCATTTAAGTAATCAGGCAAGGAGATTAACCGCCAGGGAGTATAGTGAAGTTAAGAATCATCCCATAAAGGGCTTAGAGATTTTGAGGAAGATTAAGAATTTAAACAAAATAGTTCCTTACGTTGTCCATCAACATCATGAGCGCTTAGATGGTTCAGGTTATCCCAGAGGCCTAAAGGGAGAATCCATCAGTGAATATGCCAGGATAGTGGGTTTGGCAGACGCATATGAGGCGATGGTCCATCAGCGGCCATATCGTGATAAGTTTCTGCCATTAGAAGGGGTGCGAGAAATTCTAAATAGAAAAGAAGCCTTTGGGCATAAACTAATAAAGATTTTAATAGAAAAGATTGGGGTTTTTCCTATAGGGACTCTTGTTGAATTAAATACTAAAGAAATAGCTGAGGTTATAAAGCTTAATCACGCTATTCCTTTGTGTCCTGTGGCTCAGGTTAAGATAATACGTGAGGCAGATGGCGAAAAACCAAGAGAAACAAAGATACTTGATCTGACAACTCATTTCAGTATCTATATTAAAAAAATAATGTTAAGAAAAAATGAATTATCTAGATAGGTGTTATCAGAAAAGCCCTGATATAGTCTCCCGCAAAATTGCTGATGAAGTTATTTTGGTTCCTATTCGGCAAAATGTAGGGGATTTGGAGAGTATTTATACTTTGAACGAAGTAGCCGTCCGGATATGGGAACTAATTGATGGGGAAAGGAAGATGGGCGAGATAAAAGATACGATTGTGGAGGAGTTTGCGGTAAGCCTAGAAGAAGCAGAAAAAGACCTCAGAGAATTATTGCAGAAGTTAGAAGAGATTGAGGGGATAAAAAAGGTTTAGAATGGAGTGCCCCCACATGCCGATAATACCCTATTCTGAATTTAGTAAATCTATTTATGACAGGATAGC
>JAUXAH010000325.1 GCA_030614945.1 Phycisphaerae bacterium | reverse complement strand
TCGGCTATCAGCGCCCTGCCTTTGAAGCCGGTGTTAAAACAGTCGTCGCATCCCGCCGCTTCGAACAAACCTGTTTTATCAATCTTTCTCTTACATTTTTTGCAAAGTTTTCTGATAAGCCGTTGGTTCAGCACTGCTGAGACGCTTGACGTTACCTGGTAAGGCTCAATGCTCATCTCTAACAGGCGCAAAAGTGCCCCTGCAGGCGTGCCGCTGTGCATTGTACTGGCCAGCAGATGTCCGGTCAGTCCCGCCTCAATAGCAATTTTGGCGGTCTCGGCATCCCGTATCTCTCCAATCATCAAAACCTGTGGGTCCTGTCTTAGCAGCGAGCGCAGGGCCGTAGGAAACGTCATCTGGCCGTGCGGTGTAATCTGGGTTTGTGTAATGCCTTCGATTCTAATTTCCACGGGGTCTTCGAGAGTTACAATGCTTTTGCCCGGAAAGCGTTTTAGAATGTGCCGCAAAAGGGCGGCAAGCGTGGTGCTTTTTCCGCTGCCGGCCGGGCCGGTAAGCAGTAAAACGTCCTGGTTTTTGGCGGCGATTTTTTTCAGTGCCGTGTATATATCCTTTGAAAAGCCCAACTGCTCCAGCTCTATAAGCTCTCTATTTTTATAGAATAACCGCACAACCGCTCGCTGGCCGTGTATTGTTGGAAAAACAGCGAGCCGCTGGTCAATAACCCCATCATCCTGGGTCTTGCTGATTTCAATTCGGCCTTCCTGTGGTATATCGTTACGATAGGTCAGAAGCCCGCCAAGTACCTTCAGCCGTGCAATTACATTATCAGATAAGGACTTTGGTAGTTTTTCAGCGGTGCCCAATACGCCGTCGAGGCGAAATTTTACGACTAATTCAGAGCCGGTAGGTTCGAAATGGACGTCGCTTGCACAGGATTTTACGGCTTTTTTGAGCAAATCGTCCACCAGAGAAACCACACCCGGGGCATTTGTTTTTTCGTCGTAAGTGCTTTTTTTGGAATTACTTACACGCATATATTACAACTCGCTTTCGGCGGATTCCACGTTTAGGACGCTTCTGACAAAAATAAGACGCAAAATCACCCCAAAACGTTATCTAAAAAAACAAAGTTTTTTCCCTATTATCGGGAATTTTTTTGTTAACATAGTGATAGGCGCTGCGTCTTAAAATGTAGAACGATATACAAACAATCGAAACGGGCTTTTATGTCTGGTAAGGCCATCAGTTACGGTCAGATTTGGGATTTTGCCGTCCCTAAAACTGTGGATGAAAGCCAGCGGTGGGTGCTGTCTGCGATGCAAAGGTATGGGCAGGAGCTGGTTACTATGCTCTGGCGGATACTGGGGAATGAACAGGATGTTTGTGATGCCTACCAGAATACGTTTCTGCGGCTCGCCCATTACGAGGACAGAGGCAAGCCGGAACATATTAAAGCGTATATTTTCCGTTCGGCAAGCAACGCGGCCATCTCAATGTTAAGACACAGAACTCTCAAACAAAGGAGATTGTCCCAATACCCCCGCAGTTTGCTTTGCAAACAAAGCAGCGGGGGCGGGGATGTAAGCTCGCCTGCAGATGAGCTTGATTCCAAATACCTGCAGGAAACTTTAAGGTGCTGTATAGCCCAACTGCCCGAACATCTACGGAACGTCATAACGTTACGTGACCTGGCGGAGCTGTCTTACGCTCAAATAGGCAGGATACTTTGTATATCATCAGCGACCGCGAGGGTTTACAGGTGCAAAGCAATACAATTATTAGCTGTATGGATGAATCCCGACCCCTGTCGCAGGGGCGGGATGAATAAAGAAAGGCAAAAAAAGATTAACCGCAGAGAACGCTGAGAACGCAGAGAAGTAAGGGCGGTTCGCGAACCGCCCCTACTCGGTAAAATTAAAGAAAGAGCAGAAAGACGATGAAAAGCAAAAACACAAATAACAAATGCAGACAAATCAGGGCCTGGCTATACAAAACCGTAAGTGGTCGACTCGTCCCGCACCAATTGAGCTTAGGCTCGCGCCTAATTGGTGCGGGATGGGTACAAAACCATATTGCGAATTGTCCAAGATGTCACCGGCGAATTGTCTCCGCAGGTTGCGTCAACCTCGCACTTTCGGCTATGAAGTCTCAACCTCACAAGCTTGATTTATTGATGCGTGCAAATGCACAGGCCATCGGCGTACTGAAACACAGTCTCCGCCGGGCGCCGAAGGCCTGCAAGCTCAAAGCGATGCTGCCCGAACCGAATCTGCTGGAAAGATGGGGCAAGTATGCACACCCTGCAGCAAATGCAGCGGCCTGTATTGCAATCCTGCTTCTTATGAAAATCGGGGTTTTTTCCTCTATGGACAAGTTCCAGAGGGAGGGCCAAAAAGTCGTCAAGCAGTATTATTCCAGCCACGTAGGCCAGGAAATGGCCGATGAGATTTTTACCCCGCCGGTTAACCGGTCGGGGTTTACCGCTTAGTTACAGAAGTCAGTAGTCAGATTGTCTGCCCTTTGTCTTCTGTCCTCTATTTTCACCACGGTTTTTTGGGCCCTCGCAAAATGAGAACCCTTTAGAATGTTTGACAGTTCCTGTCAAAAGTGTTAGATTTGTGCCTCAATAGAAAAAGATTAACCGCGGAGAACGCTGAGATCGCAGAGAAAGAATTAGATATAAAATTCAAAACTAAAAAGTGTAAATTGAACTCGGCGGTTTCTCCGGAAGGAGTCCCAAGGACTGCGAGCTCGGCGGTAAAGAATAAGGAGGTTGTAATGGATTGCAAAAAATTTACAGAAGAACAAATCGCTCACATTAAGGAAACGGTAGGTGATGCGAAGGCGATTAACGCCCTGAGCGGCGGAGTGGACAGCTCCCTCGTTACAGTGCTCGGACACCGTGCCCTGGATAACCAATTGAGAACAATCTTTGTTGATAATGCCCTGATGCGCGAAGGTGAACCGGAGCGGGTTGTT
>JAUXAH010000129.1 GCA_030614945.1 Phycisphaerae bacterium | reverse complement strand
GCTGCGATAGTTCAGCCGGGCGGCTCGAACAAGGATGATGAAGTTATTGCTGCGGCGGACGAACACGGAATTGCAATGGTCTTTACGGGGAAGCGACACTTTAAGCATTGATTTCGTATCGCGTCGTGCGTATATCGTATTGCGTAGAAAAGTGTTGCCGCAGAGGACACAGAGGAAAAATCAAAAATTAAGAATCAAAAAGCAAACCCCTGATTAAATCAGGGGCAAAATTCAAAAATTATAAAGGGACAAAGGGACAAAGTTGGATTTTTAGGTTTGGGGGTTTGGGTTGACGGGGAAAAAGGATTGTATAGGATATTGAATGGCTTGCAAGATTTAAGGACGGTTCGCGAACAGCCCCTACATTAACAATCGTGGTGTTATTTTTTTGGTTTTAGTCCGGCGGCTTTTCGGAGTTTTTCGGCCATATCGGTTTTTTCCCAGGTGAAGTTCGGGAGGTTTCTTCCGAAGTGTCCGCCATAGGAGGTTTGAGCGTAAATTGGGCGGTCAAGTTTTAAGTGGACAATCATTTTCCTGGGGGTCAGTGGGAAGAGCTTTCTTACAATTTCGCTTAACTTTTGCTCACTAATCTTTGAGGTACTTTCAGTATCTACAAGAACGGAAATCGGCTCGGCTACTCCGATGGCGTAAGATAACTGAATTTCGCAGGCGTCTGCGAGGCGGGCAGCGACGACGTTTTTTGCGATGTATCGCGCCATATAGCTTGCGCTTCTGTCAACCTTTGTAGGGTCTTTCCCGCTGAAGCATCCGCCGCCGTGGCTTCCTCTTCCGCCGTAGGTATCGACAATGATTTTTCTGCCTGTCAGTCCGCAGTCGCCCTTTGGGCCTCCTATTACGAATCGGCCGGTCGGGTTGATGTGGAATATGATGTTTTTGTCAACGAGACGTTTTGGCAGGACGGGGAGGATAACCGTATTGATGATTTGTTTTCGCAATTGTTTATACGGCACAGACGGCGCGTGCTGGGTGGATACGACGACCGTGTGAATACGTTTGGGTTTGTTGTTTTCGTATTCGACCGTTACCTGACTTTTTCCGTCGGGTCGCAGCCAGGGCAGTGTGTTATTCCGGCGTGTTTTTTCGAGTCGAGTTGTTATAGCGTGTGCGAGCTGGATTGGCATCGGCATAAGTGCCGGCGTTTCCCTGCAGGCGTATCCGAACATTAATCCCTGGTCGCCGGCGCCCTGCTCCTTGTGCAGGCCTGTACCTTCGGTTACGCCCTGCGAGATGTCGGGGCTTTGATTGTCAATCGAAACAATTACGGCGCAGTCATCACCATCGAAACCTATTGCCGGGTCGTCGTAGCCGATTTTTTTGATTGTCTTTCTGATGACGCTCGGGATGTCAACATATGCTTTTGTTGTGATTTCGCCGGCGACTACGACCAGGCCGGTCGTTACCAGCGTTTCACAGGCCACCCTGCTTTTCGGGTCCTGTGTGAGCATTGCGTCAAGGATTGCGTCGGATATGTGGTCGGCGACTTTGTCAGGATGGCCCATTGTTACGGACTCACTGGTGAAGAGGTATTTGTTGGTGTCACAATGAGGGTTGTTGTGAATCGATTTTTTTGCCATTTGTGGTTTCCCCTTTCAGCGGCCGGTTGTATTTTTACTCAAGACCGGAGAAGTGTATGACCCCGCACCAAAATCTGGTTTCTTGTCCCTGGTCTTATTCCCGGTGCCAAAAGGCCTGGGACTCATTGATTTTGGTGCGGGGTTACTTTTTCGAGCTATCGTTGAGTCTCCAGTCGTATTTTATAGGTTTGACGGAATAGTTTTCTATTTCAAGGAAAGATACGTTCTGCCTGGAAATATAATTGGTGAGGAAATTCAAAACGGCCCTCGTTGCGGACGGCTGGTCTTTAAATTTTTTATCTGTACCGTATTTGCTGATAAACTCTTTTCCATACCAGGTTGGTTGAAGTATAGCGGAAAGATAGACTGTTTTCTTGCCTCTGTCTATTTTGAATGCGCGTGGGCTGGCAAGGAATTTTTTAGCCTGGTCGTCCAACTGCTTGCGGAGCTTGTGTCCATAATAGGGCTCATTGCGCAAAGGTGGGCTGGAGAGGCAGGCCCCGGATATGGCAAAAAATACTCTCGGTTCGTCGGACTGTTTTCGGAAAAACCACTGTTCCACTTCAAGAAGTGTAAATTGCTCGTCCATTACAATAAACTTGTATTCCTTCCAGATGTTACCGAGATGTCTGATGCTGGTAGGAGGCCAGAAAAGGCGCAGGATTGCCTTTGACTGGATAGGATAGTTATCAACAATTATCTTAAGCAATTTTATGTTATATGCGTTAATCCAGAAGGCGATTTTGTCCTCTTTGGGCCAGGAGTTATATTCGTTTGGGTCGAGTTTGGCGAATTCATCCAGGAGCTGTTTTAACTCCAGCCTTTTTCGCTTTAGCTTTCTATAGTCAACCATTCCCTTGTCGTTGACGAAGGCCTTTAAGATAGGGGCACATTTGTCGTGAAAGGCAACTTTGGTGGGAGGTTTGGTCTTCGGAGGTTCGGTCTTGGGTGGTTCGGTCTTGGGTGGTTCGGTCTTAGTGGGTTCGAGCTCGTTAGGTTCAGCTTTAGTGGGTTCGAGCTCGTTAGGTTCGGCTTTAGTGGGTTCGACCTTATCAGGTTCGGCCTTCGAGGATTCGACCTTCGAGGATTGGACCTTCGGTGGTTCGGCTTTCGGAGGTTTGATATCGGGCTTTAGGGGGGGGCAGCCGGCAATAAAGACCAATACAGTTAGCGAAGTTATGGAAGCAACAAGGCACTTAGTCATTTTTTAGCTTCCGATAAATAATTGCGTAATTTTTCATAAAGATTACTCAATTTTACATTAGCATAAGACATCCGGCAGTAAATGCAACGATTTGTTAGTTGTTTTTATCGTATTTTTACAGGTAAATCTTCATTTTAGAAAAGGCATTTTGCGGGAAAAAGTAAGACGATATATTTTAGCCCTTTAAGACGGCTAAAGGGACCATCCGCGCGACGGCTTTTGCCCAGCCGCATTCGGTAACAATTCTGACGACTTCGTCAATGTCTTTGTAGGCGTCCGGCGCTTCTTCCTTTATTTTGCGTTTATTGCCGGTGATGAGCTTTATGCCTTCCATACTGTGTTTGAATCGTTCATCGCTAATCCTGGCCGGCGTAATAACTCTGCCTCTGCGAATTTTTCCGAGGGCGGCAGTGCGACTCATCACTCTGCCTGCTCCGTGGTTGACCGAACACAAAGATTCATCGGAGTTTCCTGTTCCGACAAGTAGAAAACTTGCGGTACCCATTGAGCCCGGGGTTATTATGGGCTGGCCGATATTTGCGAAGGCGGTTGCGGCCATACGCCCGGGCCCGAAGGCGCGGGTGGCACCTTTGCGGTGTACCCAGAGCCGGCTTCCTTCGTGAGTTTCAAGCTTTGCCATATTGTGAGCGACGTCGTAAACCATTTTGAGGGGAGTTGGGCCGAACATCCTGTTAAAGCAGCGTCTTACAAGCAGGGCCATAATGTGGCGATTTGTGAAAGCGAAGTTTGCGGCGGCGGCCATTGCGGCGATGTAGTTTTTACCGGCATTGGTTTCGGTGGGCAGATATGAGAGCATTTTTCTTCGCTCGGCCATTTCCGGTCTTTGTGCGGCGATACTCATATATTGGTCGGCGATTTCAAAGCCGAACCGGCGGGAGCCGGAATGTATCATTACAACGATTTGATTTTCAAAAAGGCCGAAGGTTTTCGCCAGGGACTGGTCAAAGACTTGCTGGACGTATTGAATTTCGATGAAGTGGTTTCCGCCTCCGAGAGTGCCGAGCTGGCCGGAACCTTTTTGTACTGCGGCTTTTGGTACAGCGGCGGGGTCGGAGGGCAGGTGGCCGTTTTCTTCGATTCTTTTAATGTCGTCGGCAAACTCATCGGGGTCGAATGCCTCCCAGGCCTGGTGGCGGATTCTTTGTGCGAGTGTTGGTACGGCGGCGGCGCCCTTATTGATGACGAGCTCGATTCCGGTTTTGTCCAACGGCAAATTGGCCTTGCCTTCACCGAGCGGGATGTCACGGGCGATAGAGAGAGCGATGTTGTCGGTGTCGATGTCACCTTTTGAGAATGGTGTGCGCAAGAGGCGCATACCACAGTTTATATCGTATCCGACTGCGGCGGGCATTATGGCGCTGTCGAGTCCCATAACGGCGCCGATGGGTATGCCAAAGCCAACGTGGATATCGGCGGTGGCGAGAACCTTCTTTGCCGGCGGCAGAGAGGCGGCATCGCAAAGCTGACGGACGGCATCGGGTTCGAGCTTGATGGCTTCTGAGGCGAAAATGGTTGCATCGGTAACCATCTGGCCGCGGCGTTCCATATACAGCCGCAAGGGGTCTATGCGAACAAGTTTTGTAAAGGATTCGGCCATAAATAATCCCCTTAATAAAGCTTATCGGTTCTCTGGATATTATTATACCGGCTTTTGTGCTTTATGGACAGAAACTCTTGCGAATATAGTAAAGAAAAACTGCCTGTTAGACGAGTGTAGAATAGACGAGGGGTCTGAATTTGCTTGACAAAAGCCGGTCTTAAAGTTAATCTGGATAATGTTGAACGCGGGTCCAGGGCGAAATCTGCTTGTTTTCGAGGGTGTTTATAATAATGAAGGGTAAAGGGGCGATTTTTGGTGTTTTGGCGGCATTTTTGGTTTTAGCGATGCATTCGGGTTCTGAGGCCGTCAATACCAGGGGGATTGACAGGGTGCGCAACAAGGGCGTGCTTGACAGCAGAGATTTTCAGATTATCGACGATTTTGTGAATGAGGCGGTGCGAGAATTGGTCAGGACCAAGGATTTTTCGTCTGTAGCAACGACTCGTTCCGTCATTCTGTCACGCCGCTCGAGCAAGACGAGCGTTCAAGCCCAGTACGCCGAACAATTTTCCAAGTCGGCCTATAAATACATCTCTTCGGGCTTTCAAGAAGCCGAGAAACTGACGCCGGAAGGTCGCAAACTCAAGGTAAAGGTTAATCTTCTGATTCTGATGGATGGTCTGGAAGATGTGCGGTTGGCAGACCTGGCTATCGGGATGCTGAAAGATAAGAATACGGTTATTCGCTACCTTGCTGTTCATTCTATTACTAACGCGGGTATTGTGAAGCAATTAAATTCCGGGGGGGCGGACAATTCTAAATTGGCACGCCTCATCGTCGAGCGACTCGGCGAGCCCCCCCTGCTTTCTTACGAAAGCAAGAAGGGGGGGGCCTGTCCTGAGGTGATACGTTTAATGGCTGAATTTGCGGCTGCGGTGAACATTGCGCAAGGCGAGGATTTGCTGGGCCGGATAGCTGATATGCGAATGAAAAGATACGTGGACTGGACGGTGAAATATGAACTTCTGGATGCTGCCATCCTAAGATTGTTATTTGAAAAGATATCTTCGGGAGGTTCCCCCGCCGTTTTGCTTCGCAAAAACGAAGCAGCGGGGGCCCGCCGCTTCGCACAGCTATATTCTTACGTGCTCCAGAGATATTTTGAGGGGCAGGATTCTCTAAGTGCAACCCAGAAACATCAACTGGCTTCGGTACTGGTGGAGACAGAGAAATCGTGTATCAGCAAACTTTTGGTGCCACAAACTGTAATAAAGCGAGCTATTGAGCGGGGTGATTATACGGCTCTTTTGCAGGAGCATAGTAGATTACTCGGAGACAAAACACGAGCCGGGCGATTACCGTTGAAGCTGAAGTTTGACTACGGAGAGAATCCGGATGGCAGCAGACGCATCGCACCGCTTGCTTTGCCGCAGC
>JAUXAH010000699.1 GCA_030614945.1 Phycisphaerae bacterium | reverse complement strand
AGACCTAATTGGTATTTCTGAGTATGGGAATCTTGTTCTACATAACCCCAGTGTTTTAAGGTATCTAATATACGGTGAATAGTGCTGGGGTAGAACCCTAATTTTTCACTAAGCTCAGTCATGTTCATGGCGGAACCTTTTTGAAGTAAAATTTCCAGGATAGAGAGGGATTTATTTAAAACTTTTATAGGGTACTTGGGGGATTTTTTCATCTTGTTTTCCTTACTGCTTTTCTACATTATAGAAATAGTTTCTATTTTTATTCTATTCTTATTATACAAGATGAATTTTAGTTTTGTCAACTTTTTGTATAACTTTTCTTTTCTTATTCTAATTTTTCTCTAACTACCCCACTAAAGTTTACACTAACTATAACTTTTTGTATAAAATCATAATAAAATACTCATTAGAAATAAAAAATTAGTAGATAAGGAATTGAGATGAACAGAAAATCGAAAAGTAAGCTTTATGCTTTTATCGATTTTAATAATAATTTTATAATTATTAAAGGATAAAATACTTTCTGGGGAATATATTCTATTGGTTTTTATGAAACCAAAAATAGCAGCACATACTTAACTATAAAAAATAATCTAAAAATTTTTTTAAAACTATTTCTAAATCTTGGGATTTCTAATCGCCAATTCTGCATCGTCAAAACCTAAGTCTACAACTTTTTTAATACTCTCTTTTAAATTTTCTTTAAAAGCCAAAGCGGAAAACTTGGTCGATAAAGTGGAAACTACTATACTTTTTTTCATTATCCAATACTCCCATTATAATTAAGATTAATATTGTGCAAGTAGTTGTAGGGGCGTATGGCAATATATCCCCTTTCTGTCATTCCCGTGGAAACGGGAATCTATCTTTAAATATTATTCTGGATTCCCACTTTCGTGGGAATGACAATAATAGACAGGCGAGACGCCTGTCCTACGGGTTTTATTATTTCTACGATTATATTGGAGTGTAAGCAATACGCCCCTACTTTCTAGACGCTCTACGCTAATTTTTAAAATTTCAATGCTCTCTCTTCTGGTTTTGAGGGTAGACACAGG
>JAUXAH010000234.1 GCA_030614945.1 Phycisphaerae bacterium | reverse complement strand
AAAGAACTGATCCACGTGCTTCGTCTGTCTAATCAATAGTCCTTTAGCCCTATCGTGATGCCCTGCGTTAAATGCTTTCTCAGCTTCTTCTGCGTGTTCTTTTACTAATGTCACCAGTTCCGTCAAATCCATGTTCTGGACCCCTTTCTTCATTAAGATAGTTCTCTAACGTCAGTCGAGCATGTCTCATACAATGTTTTGCTATTGACTTTTGACCCGCCTTAGCCAGTGACATTGCTTCGCTCATCTCAACGCGGACCTGTTTAATTGTTTTCCATCCATCCACAGCTTAACCCTTCCCTTCGTCACGTTGACGCTGTTCTCTTGCCTGTTGAAAATCAGCCAGGCAAGTTCCACACACCGGCATATAGTTTAGTGCATCTGTCCGGTTCATTTTACAACAAAACATGCAGGCCGCCTGTGGAATGATCGCCACTGCAGGCTGGACACCATCCACAGGCGGCGCACTCAGGACCTCCTCCGGTGGCCTTGATAATTGCCAACCTTGCAGCCAGGCGGCCGTTACCCGGGCCGTTACTCCGTTTTCAACTGCGTTCTTCAAAAGGAAATTTCGATATTGCGGATCCGTTATCGCCGCCAGGTTACTTGCCGCTGAAACGGATATTTGCTTAAAGTGGATCGCCTGCAGGACCTCATCCGGCCAGGTTGTCATTTTTGCCTGGTCACAAATCCACTGCTGAGATCTGTGCAGCCCTTTTGCGAGCTCCTCGATGGTCATAACCTTGTCATCGATGCAGCCACGTATTGCAGCAGCTTGTTCGACCGGTGACAAGTCACGTCTGAAAAAATTCTCTGCGAAACTTACCTCAGTTGCCTCCGCCTTATCGCTTTCTCTGATGATCGCAGGTACTTCGCTAAGATTCGCAAGCGTAGCCGCAGCAATACGCCGATGTCCGGCCACAAGCAAAAAACCATCATCTTTACGCACCACAATGAGAGGGACGAGAACACCGACCCGGCGTATTGACGCTGCGAGCTCCTGGAGCTGCTCATCTTGCTGCTCCGATCTCTGCCGGTGCGGTCCCACTTCGATCTTTGTGATCGGGATTGATTCTATCGCTGACATTTGGTTCTCCTGCAGGTACGAATTTCTTGAACACGAACGATCCATCAGAACCGTTCCACTCTAAAACGACATGATTTCCAGCCTCTAATCCTAGTGCGATCCGTACCGGCAAAGGCACTGCCATCACTACCGAAGTGTGCTGCCGATACAGCTTCGCGATTGAATAGCTTTTTGCCATAAGTCACGCTCCTTTAAATATTGATTGTATTGATCATCCAGTGGGGGGGGACTCCGGTCAAGCATAATCTCAAAAAATAATCGCCGATATCGTTTAAATTCGACCTGTGCGTATTTACGGCAAACCCCTTATTGAGAACAACTCCAACGCGTTTGTCAATAAGAATCCAAAATATTTCCCGGACCATTCGTTGAAACACCAATCGAGCCTAAATCCTTTTAAAGTCTATACTTACGTTCAGAAAGTTTTTTTTCGCCTGTAAGTGCTTGTGGGACACTCTATTTAGCCTCTCAGCAGTTTACCAGGTAAAAGATTTCCCTTGACAAATCGGCCGGAAGTGTAAAATTTGTCGTTCAACCCCTGCTGGCTAATCCGACCTAACTTGATCGCCGGTTGCCAATCAGCTGAAGGCATCACCCGAAAGCGCCAGCCCTTGGCTCTCCTAAGCAGAGAAATTACACACGCACTGAGAAGCTCCAACACGGGCGCGTCGAAGTGTGTGTGTGTTTTTTTTTTCGAGCAAACGTTTATTCGATTTAAAGATTTGCGATTACAACAACCCCCAGGCGTTCGCATTCCGGGATAACATCCTCGTCCACGCTATCACAAACAATGACAGGCCAGGCCTCACTAGGTGGTTCGTACTCCTTTACGAAAAGACCCTCATAAACGAGGACCTGGCCTATCGCAAAGTGCATCGCTAAGGGCTTAATCTCAATAACCCAGAACACCCCATCCACAAGAGCAACCACATCAATACGTTTCCGAGTGCAAGCAGCAGCAACACGGGCAGGGATAGAGCCAGCAGGCCAATCGCCTTGAACCATAGCGCCGACGTGTACGTCATACCAAACCTCCTGCAGGTGAAAGTCACCCGATTCTAAAAATCTTGTCCAGACCGCCGTCTCCGGTCCGAACATATGTGGATATGCCGGCATCACTATCGGACGCCTTCCAGGCCCGAGACTACCCAATCCGGCACCTCCTTCGGAATCGATGATACCACAATCGTTACCCGACATCTATAGCTTTTGTCCACCACTGCAATTGCCATGCCGGTCAGCTTACGTCCGCGTGCATCGAGCACTTGTCTAATGTTAAGCACCAAAGGGCCTGTATATTGTGAGTTCTCGATCTTACGTGGGTCATTGCCCTGGCTTCCGAATCCATGGATCAATGGTGTGAACAGCATGAACTCCGCTTCTGTAGTCACCAGCTGCTCACCTAATGCCAGTCTCATATATCCGTTGTGATGATCAACGTAATAAGGCTCGATGTGTATGGACCACAAAACACAGGGCTCCGGAAGTGCCATCTCTGCAATATCAAAAACTAAGGTATCGCTGTTAGCTCTCAGCGTAATTGATACCGGATACTTTCGTCCAAAACACCAATCCGGCAACGCTATGATCATGTCTAACGGCCATTTCGAGATATCCATATCGCACCTACCCTTCTGAAATTTCAAGTGCACACTGTACTCTATCCGCCAAACCTGCACCCCTGCGAACACCCAAAGCGAATCTTCTCTGCTCTCCTTCGAAGAACCGTTTCATTGTAAACTCCTTGAAAGTCGATCCATCATACATGTGCCACATCTTTGGTGTGCCGTCCATGTCCGTTATCGGCATCACACGCAAACAGTTTTTCAGATCGGCGTATACAACATTCCCTCCGGACATCGCATAGATCTGCACGCTTGTTGCTTGCCAGGCTGTTATTGCTTTTGGAAACACCCAGATTTTTACATTGAGCAGCCAAAGGTTATTTCCGAGGACCGGGCTTTGCACAAAACCCTCCCATGGAGGAACTCCGGTGCTCAACGTCAAACCGATTATCCGCGAATAGTACGGCCGCGTATGTTCCTCCGCCATGGCCAGCTGCTGGCTTCTAGGTACAACTACCTTAGCCATCGATTCCCAATACCCAGCAAATCAAGCTAGCAAGAAAATCGTCCCATGGATTCTCCGTCTTCTTACAGTCCGCCTGGAATTGTTTGGCAAACTCTACCAGCCTTTTTCTCAAATCCGGTGACACTGATGCTACCAGATTCGGTAATAGTTTGATGAACCATTGCGTCCAATCCATGTCACTACCCCTTTCATTAAGTAAAAACGTACACCGATATTTTGGACGTGCACCGTATTGGTAGCGCGCCCTCGAGTTCGTCCATTACAGAGGACGTTTATCTCGATGTCACCCTCTATCTTGCCGAAACTGCCACGACTTCACACGGAATCACCCGAACAGCAGCAGCAACATCCGGTTTTATCCTGACGCAAAGATCGTTAGCATCATCAGTTCGCAGAATGTGTACCCCATCACGCCTAACATCGAACGGAACAAGCAAATGATTGGACAGGATATGGTTTTGCGGGTCAACTACCGAATTCGCATCGCCTGTTGTTGGCGCTGCTTCAACGATATCGTGCGTATGAGAACCCCAGTAGCCTGGTGCGGCACGCAGCCGCCCCATCATGTTGTGCAGCGTTTCAAAGTTCGATTGCGAATACATATACTCCGAATTGTTCTTTCTTATCTGAATCTTCGCAAGCGTCCTTGTTGTCGCGTTGGCAAGTGGTATTGTTGTCCCCCACAGAACGATATCGGATATCTGATTTCCTATCGGCAGTTCAACATCCTGTTCTGTTGTGCCGCTCAGGGTTACATGGCTTGTTGTCATCTTTAGGAATCT
The DNA here is from genome assembly GCA_030614945.1 of Phycisphaerae bacterium. Next base: position 132 of record JAUXAH010000234.1, on the reverse strand, counting down.
CTCAGGGTGCGCATCAGGCAATTCTACTGCTTCTACCTGCAGACGCCCGGTATCTATCTCCGAAAAAGACGATGCCCAGGTAATCTGCATTACGAGCTCACCTCTTGAAGTCGAGGGATAACATTCGACCGG
>JAUXAH010000185.1 GCA_030614945.1 Phycisphaerae bacterium | reverse complement strand
GGTCAATTCGACCTCCCATACAAGTACTCAGGCAATCGGGCTGTTCAAAAATCTCTTTCAGCATATGATGCGCAAAATCGCCCAGCTCGATTTGTTCCAGCGAAAATTCGATTTGCTCGAGGTCTTTGCTGACAGTTATATTATCAATCGTCTTGGTATGAAACCCTTCCGGGCCGACGGTAACCATCTCATTGTCGGCAAGGTATATTGCCTGAGTTGTATGCTCTACAATGGCTGCCGCATCCGAGGCGAGGATATATTCGTTATCGCCGACGCCTAAAATCAAGGGGCTGCCCTTTTTCGCGCCGATGAGCATATCGGGAAAATCCGAGCAGACAATCGCCAGTCCGTAGGTGCCGTGCAGCTCGCCAAGGGTCCGCTGGACGGCCTGTTCAAATTTGTTCTGACCGATGCTCGATGCTCGATGCTCGATACTCGATACTCGATTGCCCTCGTCTTCTTTGGCATAGAAATAGCCGATTAAATTCGCTATCACTTCAGTGTCGGTTTCGCTCGCAAACTCGGCGCCTTCATTTTGCAGCCAGGTCTTCAGTGTGCCGTAGTTTTCGATAATGCCGTTATGAACGACGGCGATTTTGCCGGTATAGTCCGGATGCGGATGTGCATTAACGGCGTTCGGCTCGCCGTGCGTCGCCCAGCGCGTATGGCCGATGCCGAATGTCTCAGCGGTGTTGGGCTCATCTAAAATCGCTTCCAGGGCGCTGATTCTGCCGCTGGTTTTTTTGATTCTTATCGCACCGCTGCCTAATAGCGCCACGCCGGCCGAATCGTAACCACGATACTCCAGCCGCTTTAAGCCCTCTATAAGAATTGGCTGTGCAACTTTTTTACCCAGATAAGCTACTATGCCACACATTCAAATTTTCCTTAATCACGGCAAGCTCAGTAAAGTAAATCGGCAGGAAACACCGCCGTCATAATATAAAACGCAGTATCAAAAGAAAAACACGTTTTAACAAATCTCGGCCAAAGTTTGTTTATTATAGAAAAATCCAGCCCATTCAACAAATCGATTCTGCTTAATTGGCCTATCAGATATTCTAATTTGACGAATCAGTTTTTATGTAATCTAACCTGTTTAATCAATGCGTAGGAGCTTTCTACAAGCTTTCGTTGGATTGAGAAGCACGCATTAAACCAGGCGGTGCTTATGGCCTCAATCACACACTTCCAAAACTTCACTATAAAACAAATGAAAGAATACCTCGCCTATTGCGGCATCGCAGCAAATCTCTAACGTTCCCCACAGACTGCTTTCTCTTCGGTTCACGCTTTTCCAGAAAAACCAGCCGAAGAATTTAGAAAGTGTCCAAATACGTATCGATTTCCCAGCCGGTAACCTGCTTTTTGAACTCGTCCCACTCTTTTGTCTTTACGTCAATGTATCTTTCAAACAGGTGCTCACCGAGAACGTCCTGCATAAGCTTGTCTTTTTTCAACTCGTCCAGGGCTTCCAATAATGACGTTGGCAGAACATCAATGTTTTTATTAGCCAGACTTTCATCATCGAGGGTGTATATATTTTCTTCGACCGGCTCAGGCGGCTCCAGCTTATTTTTAATCCCATCCATGCCCGCTTTTAACATAACGGCAAATGCCAGATACGGATTGCAGCTTGGGTCCGGACATCTCAGCTCGATTCTTGCAGCTTCCTGCTTGGTCTTGAACCATTTGGGCACTCTCAGAAGTGCTGAGCGGTTCATAGCAGCCCAGGTAATGTAAACAGGCGCCTCGAACCCCGAAACAAGTCTCTTATACGAATTCACAGTCGGACAAAGAATCGCACACATCGCCTTGATATGTTTTATCTGGCCTGCAATAAAATTATAAGCAATCTTAGACAAATTGTATTTCTGGTTTTCGTCGTAAAAGGCATTTGTCTTTGATTCAGTTTCAAACAGACTCTGATGAACATGCATTCCGGAGCCGGGCTTACCCATTACCGGCTTGGCCATAAAGGTGGCGTGCAAATTGTACATCTGGGCGATTTTCTTCGCACTGTATTTTAACGTAACGACCTTGTCGGCTATGTCCAGGCATTGTCCGTAATTAAAATCTATTTCGTATTGGCCGAAGCCGACCTCGTGATGAGACGTTTCAACCTTAATTCCAAAATTCTCAAGCGCACCTATTATCTTTTTTATGGCCTTGTATCCTTCATGAGAAGAAAGGTCAAAATAGCTGCCGTAATCTATAGGCGATGTCCTTTTTTCACCATCAGCCCTGAACAGATAGAATTCCGGCTCCGGCCCGACGTTATATTCAAATCCTTCTTTTGCGGCCTCAGCGGCTGCTTGTTTAAGAATAAATCTGGGGTCTCCTTCAAAAGGTTTGCCGTCTGCGCGGTAGATGTCACATATCAGTCTCGCTGTTTTTCCGTCTTCGGTCAGCCAGGGCACAACGGCGTAAGTCGCCATATCCGGCTTCAAAAACAGGTCGCTCTCCTGTATTCGTGCAAAGCCTTCGACTGAGGAGCCGTCAAACCAGACACCGTTGCGTGATGCATCCTCTAATTCTTCAACGGGTATGATGAGCTCCTTTATAACGCCCAGCAAATCGGTAAATTGCAGGGTAATAAATTTTATATTGTCTTTTTCCACCTGCTTTAAGACCTTTTGAACTTCCATTTGGATTCCCTTCCTTTAATTGACAATCGACCCCCCTGCTTTCTTGCGAAAGCAAGAAGGGGGGACGTCTCCAACCTAAAAAACGTCTGATAATATGATATGGCTTATTCTGGCCTTTATGCCGAAAAGTGCAAGACAAATTTCAAAAATTCAGGTCCAACTGTGCTTTAACACCATTTTGCGTGGGCTCGGTCAAGCTGCATTTCCATCGTGCCCTTGGCCGGCAATGGGTGTTGATGATAGGTTACCTTTGCTTTTTTGATTTTTTGGCCTTTTGGGGATTATAGTTCGGATTTGGGGTCAGCATCTGTGCGTTTACTTTATTTTGCCAATTCTCCAGCATTTTTTTCAGCTCTTTGGTTTTCTCCGGCATTTCTTTAGCCAGGTTGTTTTGTTCTGCGATGTCTTTTTTAAGATTGTAAAGCTCGAATCTGTTGCCGGTGCCGCAGATAGTCTCGTCAAACCATTCAATCAGCTTATAATCGCCCTTACGAACGGCTCCGCAAGGGCCGATACTGCTGCTATGATAATGGGGATAGTGCCAGTAAATGGCCTGCCGATTTAATCCGCCTCTTTGCGTCAGGACTGGCATCAAGCTAACGCCATCAACCCCGTTAGAGGGACCCCGCTTTGCGGGAACCCAAATATTGCCTTTTTCTTGCTTATTCGGAGTTCTCGAATTTCTAACGGGGTCAATTGTTTTTTTCGCCTTTTTCTCTAAGCCGAGGATTTCCAGAAAGGTCGGGAAAAAATCCACGCTGATTACCGGCTCGCTGCAAACACTGCCGGGCTTCGTTACGCCGGGCCACCGCACAACTAAAGCTTCCCTTATACCGCCTTCATACAAATTGGCTTTGCCGCTGCGCAAAGGAGTTTGTTTGGCTGCCCTTTCCAATCCGCCGTTATCAGAGAAAAAGACAACGATGGTTCTATCGGCAATTTTCAGCTCATCCAGTTTTCTCAATAGTCTGCCCACGCTGTTGTCCAGGTCCTCAATCATCGCCCCAAGTACAGGATTATTCTGAGGTAAATCAGAGCCGGGCTTGCTTCTATACTTGTCAATCAGCTTCTTCTTTCCCATAATCGGACGGTGAATAGTATTGTGGGGGACATACAGGAAAAACGGCCTGTCTCTGTTCTTTTCCAAAAATTCCAGCGACTTTTCCGTAATCATTTCTATATTATGAGCATCTTTCTCGGGGTCCTGATTGCTCCTTGGCTTATAAGTAATTATTGATTCATCAAAGCCCTGTTTGTCCGGATTATACCGCTCGCTTTCCGGGGGCTTTTTGGCGATGCTGAGGTGCCACTTTCCGAAACTGGCGGTGGTATAGCCCGCCGGCTTGAGGACTTCCGCAATCGTTATCTCTTCCAGCGGAAGGTATTTTTGCCATTTCGGCTGCTTGAGTTTCTCGTATGGATAATTACCGCCCGCAATAAAATCGGTCAGGTGCAGACGGGCTGGATACCTTCCGGTCATAATGCTGGCCCGCGTTGGCGAGCAGACCGGGCATGCGGCGTATGCATCAGTAAATCTCATCCCTTCTCTGGCAAGCCGGTCAATATTGGGCGTCTCGTAGAACTTGCTCCCGTAACAGCCCAATTGCGACCAGCCCATATCATCGGCGAGGATAAAAAGAAAGTTCGGCTTTACTTTAGTATCTTTGCCTTCCTTCGGAAACCGGGAACCGAGACCTGCTGTCTTGGCTGAACATCCGCCCAATGCCAATGCTGCTGTTCCAAAGCCCACGGTTTTGAAAAATTGCCTCCGATTCACCCCGTTAGAAATATTCGCTTTTTGTCCCATATTCTCACCTCCGTTGGAATTTCTAACGGGGTTCATTATTGAATATCCTCAACTACAGTAATAGATTTTGCTCACCATATAGGATACACAATTTCCCGGCTGTAGTTAAGAACAATTAAGCAGAAATTTGCTTATACAGCCTCTATTTTTTCGAACGTGAATTTGTGGGCGTCGGCGTCGATTTTTATTTTGTCGCCGTCGGTGAATTTGCCGGCCAAAAGCTCAGTGCCAAGCGGATTCTCCAACCGCTGCTGAATCGTCCGCTTCAAGGGCCTTGCACCTGGTGAAGTTTCTTTTTTTCTGTTTAATTCAATATAATAACAATGGCTTTTCCTCGAGTGTCCCGGTTGTT
>JAUXAH010000009.1 GCA_030614945.1 Phycisphaerae bacterium | reverse complement strand
GGGGGGCCCCGCGCCCCCCGGACCGGTAAACAAAAAAAAAGATAAACTGTATTAGGCCGGATGTGCTTATCGTTCGAATGCGTATTGAGCCGGATGTTGACTTCCACCTTACGAAATTGACTTCCACTCTGGGCCGTATTTCTATTCCCTGCAATGTTGTATCGAAATCGACGTGGGCCGGACGTTTATACTTTTCCTCTTTTTTTCGTATTTGATTTTCGTTTGTTGTACGTTTGTTGTGTGTTTAATTTTATCGGGTTTTTGCACTGTTTTTTGCCGCGGCTTCGCGAGAATGGGCTGCGGACGAGCTCGTTGGAGGGAAGCCGCGGGATGGGGTTCGAAGGGCGGTGGATGTTTTAGGTCTGGTTTGTCTTTTGCGATCGACTTTTGATGAATGTTTCGATGTTTTGCTTCTTGCCGGCAGCCTTTTCGGGTGACCGGGTGTAGCCGAGTTTTTCGTAAAACTCAGCTGGATTTCCAGCGGCCTGGTCAATTTTGGATCGGATGGATTTCGGGTCATGCCGGCGGAGGAGCTCGGTCCCGATTCCCCGGTGTCTGAATGTGCCGGCGACGAGAAGATGGATCAATACTCCGAGGTGGGTTTTGACGGACCAGCCGATGATGCAGTTGTCGAGTAATGCGATGAGTGTCACGTATTTGGTGACATATTTGAGGTGACGTCCAGCCGGCACGAAGTAATCATGGGCGGAGCCGGGGATGCTGTCAGCCAGGCCCCGCCCTGCTAGCCAGAAGTCCACGAATGCGACGATCGCGGGCAAATCGGATTCGCGGGCTATGCGATATTCAACACCATCCATCCCGGTCAGATTTTGACGTTGTTTTTTTCGGCGACTTTTTTGTCGTCGTCGTCACCGAACATCTTGATGATCAGTTTGAGCAGTGCGATTAGGAATGTTAGCGCTTCCCATAGGTCTTTTCCAAATTTCATGTCACTACTTCTTTCTGTTTTATGTTAAACGTGCTTTGCGTGGCTCACATCGAACCAGCTCGAGCCATCGCATACTAAAGTCCAGCCACCATACTCACCTGTGAGGGTTTCGTCAAGGCCGGCGTGAAGAAAAATATCCTGGTTGCCGGTGCCTTCGATATGCTCGAGGGTAGCATCGTTCGCAGCTGCGTCGAGCCGTGCTACGTGAAGATGTTGGCCGTTGATGCCCCCGATGAATCCCCCGATGATGACGTCATTGGCTGAACAGTCCAGGAATAAGACTCCGACGTCTGCTACGTTCAGATTGTCTGTTGGGCCGACAGCTGCATGCGTCAAGGTACCGGAGTATGGGGATCCCATGGCTCGATAGCCGAGAATCGGTCCCCATGGTTCCCACTGTTTGTCCCACGTGGTCCGTAGGTTCGTGTCCGGGCCTTTGTATTTGAGTGTCACTCGGTCGGGAAGTGCTGGTATGACGAAGACAGTGAGCCGGATTGTAAATTCATCCTGCCAGGCGGACAGGCCTACAGCTTTTACAATTCCGTTGACTTTGCATTCCCATCGAGCGTGTATCGGCTTGACGGTCTGGTCCATCGGGTATTTGAACGTCACCCAGAGATATGCCAGTGCTCCCGTCCATTCCCATTGGACGATGGCCGTTGCGGCATAAGGCCATGGACGCCAGACGGTCATGTCACTACCTCGGTTGTGTTTTTAGATCTCGGTAACTGTTGCGATTCCTACGGCTCCATCCTGGGGGAAGAATTGACCAGGGATGGTCGGCTGGCTGCGACGCCAGAAGTTGGCACCCGGGCCGCCGAGGTTGTCGTTAATGAGCCAGTTGATGTCACCGTCCCAGTGGATGTACCATCCGTTGCCGGCGAGCTGGTAATATCGCTTGCCGTTAAATTCGCCGGCATCGTTGTAGGTACCGGTCACATCAGGGGTCAGCTCCCCTGTGACGTCGTAAGATTTTTCGTCAGTCACCATCGCCCTGGGCAATGTTACCAAAGTCCAGGGCGGTTAGTCGGCTTCGATTGTTTTTGGTGGCAAGGTCCAGATCTCGGATGTTCTGCCAGAGAATGATATCATCCTTGCTTGGAACCAGACTTTTTGTCCCTCAGCAAATGAAAACTCGGCGGGTAGTTGTTGTGTACCCGCGTCACCTGCGACAGTACCGGCAGCTGACATAAACCTCCAGGGGCCGTGGAAGGTCTGGCGACTGGCGAGTTGCGGTTGTCCCTGGTAGAAGCACATCCAGTACTTGAGGTCGGGAGTAACGCCCCATCCAGTGTTGTCAAAAGTGAACGTGAACGTCTGGCCTGCGATGTTTTCTTCGCTGCAGATAGTTGTCTCATCTTTTTCCATCAAGCTCAAAGTTGTTGGGGCGGCTTCTTTGATGTCTTCAGCAAGCATCAGCTGAGGGGAATTGGTCCGGATGAAGTGGTTGAAGCCGGACAGGTGAATAGTTTCTCCCAGCTTGTTCTTCATCGCGACCGCAGCGGCGTAAGTCTCCCAGAGTCCACGTTCAGTTGCGTCAAGCTCTTTATGCCAATGCTCTGCCAGATGACTCAGAGCTGTTCGGATAAACTCTTGTCGAAAGCTGTTTGGGTTGACGGGTTTGGTCCTGGGCCGGACGTAATTGCCCGACTTGTTCCTGGCGAAAACGGACCCGGCGATTGAGCCGGACATCTGCACGATTCCGCCACCATACTTTACGAGTGCCATATTCGTTTCTCCTAAAATGCGGTTAGCATTGGACCTCTCTAATCGCATTGTACGAGCTCGCAGCGGAAAGGTCAAGAAAAATATCCAGAATAGCCGAAAAAAGTTTGTGAGGATGGACCACGTTGCGTCAAACGGATCGGATTGGTACCAGGGGACGTGGTGATTTACGGTGGTTCGAATAGTATCTTGATGTTGGTTGCATCCTGCAGCCGGCAGAATTTGTAAACGAGTTTGCCATCGGCCAGGGGAAAAAGTTCCATGAACAGGTCCGCACCTTTTGCGAGATTGATTGCCTCGAGGAGCTCGGTTGCCTGGGGCGTCCAGGTGATGACACCGATTCCACCGGAGATACAATCGTGAGGGGCACAGCCAACAATGTCGTTGGCCACGACAATACCCTCGCCCGGGCATGTGTCGAAGTAACCTTCGAAATATGTCCACGGCACCGAATCTTGAAGGACCAGGCTGCCTTGACCTGGCGCCGCAACCCAGAGGTTGACCCATACTTTCCAGTCGGTGCCATCGTATAGATATCTGCAGGGTAAGCCGTCTCGCTGTGTTAATTTGAAAGTGCGGTCGTTTGGTGGGATTGTGCAGTGTGGATCTAGAGCTCCCGGACAGATTTCCATACCGATGAATCGTGCGTAGACGAATTCCGGAGTTTCACCTGAGGCAAAACATGCCAGGCAATTATTGCCATAGGATATCGGTACGTCTGGCATTCGTTGTCCCATTGACCAGGCCTCGCTACGAGCTGCTCGATTTCCCCCCCAACTGAACCGAAAAGTTGTTAAAAAAAACTGTCTTTTGATGGCGGTCGAAGTTCCACTTCGACAGGCTCAAAATTCCGCTTTCCCTGTACGGTAGTGTTTTTCTACCGTAATAAGTTTATGGGTGACATTTATGTCACCCCACTAACCCTTTTTTTTTGGTCTCTTTATTGATCAATAGCTCAGCGACTTTTGCAGCCGATTCGAGGGTTTCTCCGCGCCGCATGAGTTCGGTGATTATGGTGCGCTTCGCCTGCTCGATTCTTGACGTCTTCTTCCAGCTGTGACCGCGCTTGTACCGGCGGAGACTTTTGCCCAGGGCCAGGGCACCGACCAGCCTTACCCAATGCTCCGGGGTTGGGATTGACCTGGCGTGAAGCTTGCGCTCGGGGCCGTATGGTTTCTCGATCCAGACGAACCCGAGATCTTTCAGTTTCGCAAGCCATCGCTGGACGGTTCGTTTGTTGCGGTGAAACTTTTTTGCCAGCCGCCAGTTCCACAGCCAGCATGTGTCTGGGCCGAATGAGTAGAGGTATCCGAGGAAGTCCTTCTCGGAGTTGTTGAGCAGCCGGAACTCCTGGCTGCGAACCCAGTATGGTAGTCTGTGTTTTTTGTGTCGTTTGACCATGCCTACGAATCCCAAAGCACCCTGATTTTAGCTTCTTTCGTTCAGCTGGTCAATAGCTTCCTGCAGGTCTGCGTTGTTCGGGTGGGTGTAGATCTGCGTGCTCGTGAGGTTACTGTGTCCGAGCAGCTGCTGAACCACGCGCATCGAGGTCTTCGACATTAGCCTGGTCGCGAACGTGTGACGCAAAATGTGCGGGTGGATTTCCCGGCCGATCGACTGTGCACCGGCAGCTTTGATAATTCGCTGGACCTGGCGTGTGGTCAGTGGGTATTGGCAGTTGGTTCGGTAAAACGCTGAGCGTTCACCGAGTGCTGTGCTTTGGATCCACCAAAAGGCTTGCATACGGTCGATGGCATCGTGAACTCGCAGGGTGACGGGGATGGTGCGTTCGTTGTGGTTTTTCGCCTGCTGTTTTTCAATGACCAGGGAACCCACCGGGCCGTTGATGTACCAAAGCTGGTCCTGCCTGAGCCTGATTAGTTCGCCAACGCGCAACCCGGCGTCGAGCATGAGAAGTGCCATCGTGTAGTTGCGATGGTAAACTCGCGGGGGGATATCGCCGTTGGACGGCTGCTGAAGGCACCTCAGCAGCTGACTACATTCCAGTGGGGTAAGTGTTTTGAGTTGAGTTTTCATGGCTCGAGCTCCTTGTATAGTTTGATGACATTGGCTTTGAGCTGGTTCCAGTAGATCGCACTGAATCCATCGTTTGCCATTTTGTCGGTGAATTCGTGCAGGATGATTTGGCTGGGGACATCGACGTTGGTGGGGACACAGGTGACTCGGGTGTGATAGTACACGATGTTCCAGCGGTGACTGTATGAGATGGTCCGGTGTTTGATCGCGATCGCGATATCTGTGAGTACTCGCTCAGGGTTGAAAGTTTTCGATGGCACGGGCGGACCTGGAGGAGCTGAGCCGACGAGCTCCTCGATGAGGAGGTCCAGGAGGGCCGACATGTGCTCGGCGTAGTGTTCGTGCTGGTTGGTGAGATGGCAACCGTGGGCAGCACCGAGGTGGATGTTACATTGGGCGATCAGTTCGTCTCTGGTCATGATTTTGGCTCCTTTCTGGCTTAACGACATTCGGTCATCAGGTACTATCGGCAAAGCGACATCGTTGCCAACACAAAAACGACATTTATTTTGCGACATTGTTTTGGCTCAGCTGAGATTTGAGGTCGCATTTTGGGTAGAAAGCGACATCCGCCGGCAAAATAGGGGGTGGTTTGGTACCCCTGGGCGTCGGAAAATCGATTGGCGCTGTGCTTACGGCTGTGGAATCGGTACGTCTGGGGGTGGATTAACTGGAGCTATGGCATATTTTTTCGGCGCTCTACACGACTAACACGGGAGGACGCAGCTGTAAAGATGCGAAAGCGTCTTGTCGGGCCGCCAGGCCCGATAGAGGCCGCCGGCGTCCCGTGCCGTGTGAGGAACGAACCGGCACCGTGGGATGCCGGCGGTTGCGGGGACGTGTGACGAAGTCGCCGTCCCCGTGTAGAATCTCCACGCCTCGCAGGGATGCGAGGCATTCCATCCCTTGCCGCTGGCTGGAGTCTCTTTTCAGCCAGGCAGCGGGGAGGGCTGGGCAGCCCAGCCCTGGGGACAGGGTGGGGGTTGGGGTGGCCTTAACGTTTTTTTGAGGCCGCCTCCCCAGCCTGTTGTAAAGTAATCCCTCTCGCCTTGCGAGGTTCAACACCGCCAATAGACAACGTAAGAGCTGCATAAAGCCGGCATCGACGTGGGTGTTTTTGTGCAGCTCGTCGTTGTCTTTGGCGGTCTGCGGGCAAATGGACGAGTCTCCCAAAGCAACTCAACGCTACTACGCTTAAAAAGGCGGCCCTGCGAGCGACTTTTGCGAAGCATCGATGAAAAAGCAAAGCACCTATGGCGCAGCCTCACACGTTTAAACCGACAGCAACGACAGCAAAAATCCCTGGCCGCCGACCGCACATGCGGGCGGCCTGGATGGCCGGCCGCTAAAGGCGGCACGGGCGCCGCGAAGGCCGAGCACGGATGCGAGGCCGAGGGAACGCGACCGCGGGGCCGGTACCCTGTACCGGCCCCGCTTGTCAAGGCGAGAGGCAACGCGAGCCGAGCAGAGGACGCGAAGGGCGTACGACGCAAATCAACCGAGCTACGATGGTGAGTTCTTCGGATGGAATATTTCTTTGGTGCGATTGTTCCTGCGAATGTAAGGCCGCTACCGCACGGCCATAAGGCCGGGCGGCGGCTACTGAGCCGGTGTCTTTGTTCCATCGAATGTAGAGTGAGCCGTATTTTGTTTTAGATCTAAACGGTAGTGGGCCGGTGTAGTATTTCGATTGGATGTTGACTGGGCCGGCTTACTATTTCGATTGAATGTAGACTGGGCCGTATTTTGTGATCCTAAATTGGTGTGGTGAATATACAGTTGGCCGTATCTTACCTCTTTTCGTATTTGGTTTTCGTTTGATGTGTGTTTGTTGTGTGTTTAATTTTATCGGGTTTTTCCGCTGGTTTTTTCCGCGGCTGGCCGAGAATGGGCCGTTAACGAGCTCGTCGGAGGTCAGCCGCGGACCGGGGTTCGAAGCGCGGTGGACATTTTGGGTCTTATTTATCAGAGCGATCTACGATTTGACGAAAAGCTCGATGTTTTGCTTTTTACCCTGTGCCGGCATGGGCGCCCGGGTGTAGCCGAGGTTTTCGTAAAACTCAGCTGGATTTCCAGCTGTCTGGTCCATCTTGGATCGGATGGATTCCGGGTCCTGCCGGCGGAGGAGCTCACTGCCGATTCCCCGGTGTCTGAATGTGCCGGCGACGAGGAGGTGGAGCAGGACTCCGAGGTGAGTTTTGACGGACCAGCCGCTGATGTGGTGTGCGACCAGGGCGATGGTTGTGGTGTACTTAGTGACATATTTGAGGTGACGTCCCGCCGGCACGAAGTAATCGTGGGCGGAGCCGGGGATGGAGTCTACCAGGCCCCGCCCTGCCAGCCAGAAATCCACGAACGCAGCGATCGCGGGCAGATCGGGTTCGCGGGCAATGCGATATTCAACACCGTCCATACGGGTCAGAGTTTGATACCGTTTTCAGCGTTGTCCTTCTTGTCTTCCTCGTCACCGAAGATATCCTTCAGCAGCCGGATTAGGCCGATGATGAATCTCAGCCAGGCCCACATGTCACTTCCAAATTTCATGTCACTACCTCTTTCTGATTTTGCTTAAACGTGTTTTGCGTGGCTCACATCGAACCAGTTCGAGCCGTTGCATGCCAGTGTCCACCCTCCGTACTCCCCTGTCAAGGTTTCATCCCCGCCGGCGTGAAGAAAAATGTCTTGGTTGCCGGTTCCCTCGTTATGCTCGAGGGTGGCGTCGTTTGCAGCTGCACAGAGTCGGACGATGTGGAGATGCTGGCCGAGGATACCCCCGATGAATCCGCCGATGGTGACGTCATTCGCTGAGCAGTCGATGAACAGGATTCCGACATTCGCTACGTCCACGTTGTCGGTTGGGCCCAGGGCAGAGTGTGTTTTGGTACCTGACCAGGGTGATCCCATAGCTCGGTAGCCGAGAATTGGGCCCCATGGTTCCCACTGTTTGTTCCAGGTGGTCCGTAGATTCGGATCGGGGCCGTTGTATTCGAGTGTCACTGTGTTGGGCAGGGCTAAGATGTCTGATGCTACCAGCAGGATTGTCCATTCGTCTACCCATATTGAAAAGGTGGTTGCCTTAGGGACACCGTTGGCCTGGCACAGCCATAGGTTGTTTGCAGGTTGAACGGTTTGGTCCATCGGGTGACGGAACGTCACCCAGAGATAGACGACTGTACCGAGCCAGGTCCATTGGACGATGGCAGTTGCCGCATAAGGCCAATTACGCCATATAGGCATGTCACCACCTCGACTGTGCTTTTAGATTTCGGCGACGGTTGCGACTCCTGCAGCCGGCGGTACAGCTGTGTACAGACCCTCGACGTCGGGGGCGGTGAGCAGCCACTTGTTAGCGGTTAGTATGCCGAGCGTGGAGGAAATCCACCAAGTGTCGATGTTGTCCCACCAAATGAACCATGCGTTGTCCCCACGGCTATAATAAGTCTTACCGTTGTGGATTCCACGCGGCCAGTAGTCGCCTGTACTGTCCGGGGTCAATACCCCTGTGACTCTATGTGTTGGGTCAGTTACCACCATCGCCCTGGGCAATGTTACCACTGTCCAGGGCTATCAGTCGGCTTCGATTGTTTTTGGCGGTAAAGTCCATAGCTCAGATGTTCGACCAGAGAAGGATATCATCCTTGCTTGAAACCAGACTTTTTGACCCTCGGCAAAAGCAAACTCTGCAGGTAGCAGTTGGGTACCAGCGTCACCTGCAACGGTGCCTGCTGCTGACATGAACCTCCAGGGACCATGGAAAGTTGTTCGACTGGCCAGCTGTGGTTGACCCTGATAGAAGCACATCCAGTACTTATCGTCCGGGTTGACTCCCCAGTTAGTATTGTCAAAGGTGAAGGTGAACGTCTGGGCGGCGATGTCTTCCTCGCTGCACAAGGTAGTCTCGTCTTTTTCCATAAGACTCAAGGTGGTGGGGGCTGCCTCTTTGATAGCTTCTGCGAGCATCCTCTGTGGACAGTTCGACCTGATGAAGTGGTTGAAGCCGGACAGGTGAATGGTTTCGCCGAGCTTGTTCTTCATTGCGACTGCAGCTGCGTAGGTTTCCCAGAGACCTCGCTGCACGGCCGTCATGTCAGCGTGCCAGTGCTCTGCCAGATGACTCATAGCCGCCCGGATGAACTCTTGTCGGAAGCTGTTAGGGTTGACGGGTTTGGTCCTGGGACGTGCGTAGTTCCCGGACTTGTTCCTGGCGAAAACCGTTCCGGCTATTGAGCCGGACATTTGTACGATTCCGCCACCATACTTTACCAGTGCCATATTCGTTTCTCCTAAAAAACAGTAAAGTTTCGACCTCTCTGATCGCATTGTACGAAGTTTTTTGGGTGACGTCAACAAAAAAGGCCGGAATGTCTGAAAAAAGTTTGCGAGGACGGGCTGTGCTGCGTTAAACAGATCGGATTGGTACCTGGGGGCCTATGGTTTTTTGAGCTCTCGCTTCCAATGGTGATAGGATTCTTCGAGAGAGTGAATTGGCTTCTTGCAACGCACACAGGCTTTGTGTCTCAACGATCGCAGAACAACAACGGTAAGGCTGGAACGGTTTTTTAGTTTGTGGGTCATGGTTCGAAGAGTATTTTGATGTTGGTGGCGTCCTTGAGCCGGCAGAATTTGTAAACGAGCTTACCATCCTCGAGGGGACGCAGCTCCATGAACAGGTCATGGGCTTTTTCCATGTTGATGTCTGTGAGTAGTTTGGTTGCCTGTGGGTTCCAGGTTGCGATCGCGATTCCCTCGGCTGCGCAGAGTTCGCCGATGCAGGCGTTGTAATCGTTGTGAAAAACTAGGCCCTCGGCAGGGCAGTTATCGTTTCGTCCCAGGAAGTAGCTGTACCCCCAGTGGTCGAACAGTTCGATGTAGCTGCCGGCAGGGTCGGCCTTGTGTGCTCGGTAGGTAACTTCGAAATCTCCAGCTGGATATCGCCATAGACAGGGGATGGTATCGTGCTGCGTGCATTTGAAAACACGATCGTTCGGAGGTATCAAACAAGGGGGTTCGTTGGGAGGGTCACAAATTAGCATCAGGCTGAATCGAACGTACACAAATTCTGGCGTTAATCCGGCGTCGAAACATTGACTACAGTTGTCACCGTAATCAATCGGCTCATCCGGCATTCGTTGGCCCATTTTCTGGTTCTCGTTGTAGGCCTCTCGATTCCCCCCCTCACTGAACCGAAAAGTCGTTTGGAAAAACTGGTTTTTCGAGACGGTCAAAGTTCGACTTTGATCGGCACGAAGTTCCACATTTCCTGTAAGAGAGAGTCTTACTCTCTTAATAAGTTTATGGGTGCAATTTTTTGCACCCCCCAGGGCCTTTTTTTTTGGCTGCTTTCTCGATGACCAGGTCGGCGACTTTTGCTGCCTTTTCCAGCGTCTCTCCGCGCCGCATGAGTTCGTTGATGATCACGTGTTTTGTCTGTTCGATGAAGGACGTTTTTTTCCAGCTGTGACCTCGCTTGTGCCGGCGGAGATTTTTGCCCAGGGCCATGGTCCCGATCAGCTTGACCCAGTGCTCCGGAGAGACGACTACTCGTGCGTGGATTTTGCGCTCGGGGCCGTAAGGTTTCTCGATCCAAATGAATCCGAGGTCCTTGAGTTTTGCGAGCCAGTACTGGATGGTCCGTCTGCATCGATGAAACTTTTTCTCAAGCCGCCAGTTCCATAACCAGCACGTGTCGGGGCCGAATGAGTACAGGTACCCTAGGAAATCTTTCTCTGAGTTGTTGAGCAGCCGGAAATCCTGACTGCGTACCCAGTGGGGTAGTCGGTGTTTTTTACGTCGTTTGACCATACCTGCGAATCCCAAAGCACACTGATTTTAGTCTCTTTCGTTCAGTGAGTCAATAGCTTCCTGCAGATCTGTGTTGTTCGGGTGGGTGTAGATCTGAGTGCTTGTGAGGTTACTGTGACCGAGAAGCTGCTGTACGACGCGCATCGAGGTCTTCGACATCAGCCTGGTTGCGAACGTGTGCCGTAAAATGTGCGGGTGGATTTCGCGGCCGATCGATAGTACACCTGCAGCTTTAATGATTCGCTGGACCTGGCGGACAGTGAGTGGGTACTGGCAGCTAGATCGGTAGAACGCTGAGCGTTCACCGAGGACCACGCAGTCCAGCCACCAATCTCGGTGCATCTTGTCGATGGCGTCGTGAAGTCGCAGGGTGATGGGGACGGTGCGTTCGTTTCTGTTTTTCGCCTGGTCTTTTTCGATGACTAGGGATCCGACTGGGCCGTTGACGTACCAAAGCTGGTCCTGCCTGAGCTTGATCAGTTCGCCGACGCGCAACCCGGCGTCGAGCATTAACAGGGCCATTGTGTAATTGCGATGATACACGCGCGGGGGGACCTCGCCGTTTGCCGGTTGCTGAAGGCACCTCAGTAGCTTGCTGCACTCGAGGGGAGTGAGTGTTTTGAGTTGAGTTTTCATTTGTGGAGTTCCTTATACAGTTTGATGACATTGGTTTTGCATTGGTTCCAGTAGATCGTACTGAATCCATCCTTCGCCATTTTGTCGGTGAATTCGTGCAGGATGATTTGCTCGGGTGTGCTAACGTAGGTGGGGACACAGGTGATTCGGTCGTAGTAGTAAATGATTTTCCAGCGGTGCGTGTCGGAGATGGTTCGGTGTTTGATAGCGATCGCGATTTCATTGAGGATAATTTCGGGGTTGAAGTTTTTGGTCTGACTGTCTGGTAGCTTCGGGGGTGGGCCGACGAGTTCCTCGATGAGCAGGTCGAGGCAGGCTGACATGTGCTTGCAGTATTGTTTGTGGTTGCCGGCATTGAGGTTCACCCCGGCGTTGTAGAGGTGTTCGCGTCCTGCTTTGATTATTTCGTGCTCTGTCATGATTTTGGCTCCTTTCTGGTTTGGTGGTGTTGGTTTGGGGATGTGGCGTGGTGGGCCGTGCCCGAGCTCGTGTGAGTATGCTGCTGTCATGTTTTGGTCCTTTCTGGCTTAACGACATTCGGTTGATATCATCTATCGGCAAAGCGACATCGATGTCAACACAAAAACGACATTTACTTTGCGACATTATTTCGCCGGCGGTCGAGATTAAGGTCGCATTCTGTAGAGAAAGCGACATCCGCCGGCAAAAAGGGGGGTAGTTTGGTACCCCTGGGGGTCGGCAAATCGATTGGCGGTGTCTTTACGGCCCTGGAATCGCTACTTTGAGCGACGGTCTACGCGACTACCACGGGAAGACGCAGCTGCAAAGATGGGAAAGCGTCGCGGCGGGCCGCCAGGCCGAACGGAGGCCGTGCGCTGCCCGTGCCGTGGGAGGAACGAGCCGGCACCGTGGGCAGCGCACGGCTGCGGGGACGTGTGAAGAATGAGCCGTCCCCGTTTAATATCTCCCAGCCTCGCAGGGATGCGAGGCATTCCATAGCCCCGCAGCCAGTTGACGTTTTCTCTCAATCAACTGGCTGGGAGGGCTGGGCAGCCCAGCCCTGGGGACAGGGTGGGGGACGGGGCGGCCAAAGGCCGCGTCTTTCCGGAAACCGCCCTGGCCCAAAAAAGAATCCCCTGTGCGAGTCACACGAGCACGTTCAACAAATCCCGAAGGCCGCCCCGACTCAGGCCGAACGAGGACGGCCGCGATAAGGACGAGTGAGGCCGATTGCGACCAGGATGGGAGCGGAGGGGCGGCCCAGGGCGGATAGAAACCAGCGAGTTCCCTTGACGAGCGGTAAGCGCAGAGTAGCCGAAGCCCCGCGTAGGCCATGAATGAGCGATAGCTTGCCGCGGCATACCCTGTTGAGGAAACCGAGCGAGTTTTGCGTAAGATTTGTGCGTTGTGGTGGATTGTGGTTTATGCGCGTGATGGTAGCCGCGGCAAGCGGCAGCGAGCCCGCGCTTGCGAAGACGGCGGAGCCGCGAGCAAGCGCGAGCCCCGGCAGGCCGGAGGGAGCCAGGGAGGGCGACCGGAGGCCGGACGGTCAAACAAAAAAAAAGAAAAGCTGTATTAGGCCGGATGTGCTTATCGTTCGAATGCGTATTTAGCCGGATGTTGACTTCCACCTTACGAAATTGACTTCCACTCTGGGCCGTATTTGTATTCCCTGCAATGTTGTATCGAAATCGACGTGGGCCGGACGTTTATACTTTTCCTCTTTTTTTCGTATTTGATTTTCGTTTGTTGTACGTTTGTTGTGTGTTTAATTTTATCGGATTTTTCAGCTGGATTTGACATTCTTCAC
Source organism: Phycisphaerae bacterium (assembly GCA_030614945.1). The sequence goes on along the minus strand of JAUXAH010000009.1, from coordinate 3,939 downwards.
AGCCAGGGTAGAGGTTGGACAGCTCCGATATCGCTGACATCAGCTCAATGACGTTCGGAATGTCACCACGCGCGAGTTGTTCGAATAGTTCGTCCATAAAACACCTGGCCGCCGGCGGAGGAGAATGCGGCGACCAGGGGGGTTGGCCGGTCCGGCTCATGGGGGCGATGCCGGCACAGCGAATCGCAGACGGGGTGTGGGGTTCACCGGGTCAAGATTTGCTCGGCGTCGCCCGCGCTATGATTTGACGAATATTTCGATGTTTTGCTTTTTGCCCCGGGCGCGGTCCGCGCTCCGGGTGTAGCCGAGTTTTTCGTAAAACTCAGCTGGATTTCCAGCGGCCTGGTCCATTTTGGATCGGATGGATATCGGGTCATGCCGGCGGAGGAGCTCGGACCCGATTCCCCGGTGTCTGAATGTGCCGGCAACGAGAAGATGGATCAATACTCCGAGGTGGGTTTTGACGGACCAGCCGATGATGCAGTTGTCGAGTAATGCGATGAGTGTCACGTACTTGGTGACATATTTGAGGTGACGTCCAGCCGGCACAAAGTAATCGTGGGCGGAGCCGGGGATGCGGTCAGCCAGGCCCCGCCCTGCCAGCCAGAAATCCACGAATGCCGTAATCGCGGGCAGATCGGATTCGTGGGCTATGCGATATTCAACACCATTCATCCAGGTCAGAGTTTGATGCCGTTGGTTGCATTGTCCTCTTTGTCTTCGTCGTCTCCGAAGATATCCTTCAGCAGACGGATCAGGCCGATGATGAATTTCAGCCACATCCACATATCGCTTCCAAATCTCATGTCACTACCTCTCTCATTTTTTACTTAAACGTGTTTTGCGTGGCTCACATCGTACCAGTTCGAGCCGTTGCACACAAGTGTCCACCCTCCGTACTCTCCTGTCAAGGTTTCATCAGCTCCTCGATGCAAAAATATATCCTGGTTGCCGGTGCCCTCGTTATGCTCGAGGGTGGCATCGTTCGCAGCTGCACAGAGCCTGCTGATGTGAAGATGCTGGCCGTTGATGCCTCCGATGAATCCGCCGATGGTGACATCGTTGGCCGAACAGTCGAGGAACAAAACTCCGACGTCTGCAACGTTCAAATTGTCTGTTGGACCCACAGCTGCATGCGTGAGAGTGCCGGAGTATGGGGATCCCATTGCTCTGTAGCCGAGAATTGGTCCCCATGGTTCCCACTGTTTGTCCCACGTGGTTCGTAGGCTCGGGTCCGGGCCGTCGTATTCGAGTGTCACTCGGTTGGGAAGTGCGAATATGAGTGGGATGAAGAGTCGTATCGTAAATTCATCCTGCCAGGCGGACGCGGTGACGAATTTTCTAACTTCGTTGACTTTAGCTATCCAGAGACCGTGTGCGGGTTTGACGGTCTGGTCCATCGGATGCTTGAACGTCACCCAGAGATACACCAACGCCCCTGTCCATTCCCACTGGACGATAGCCGTTGCAGCATAGGGCCATGGACGCCAGACGGTCATGTCACTACCTCTGTGTTTTTACGGCGCAACTGAGACTGTTGCGATTCCGGTGTACGGTAATGTTGGATTATAGTCACCCACGATGGCGGTTCCTATTTTTGACCAGGTGGGCGGTACCGCACCGCCAAGGGTCGGGGTGATGTTTCGGATGACTATCCCGTCCCACCAGTTGAAGTACGCTCCATCTTGACGGCGGAGATATGGTTCGCCGTTGTGCATGCCAGCGACGTCGTAGAATCCAGTCGCGTCGGGGTTCAATGTCCCCGTCACATCGTAGTCTCTGTCAGTTACCACCATCGCCCTGGGCAATGTTACCAAAGTCCAGGGCTACGGGTCGGCTTCGATTGTTCGCGGTGGCAAAGTCCATATCTCAGATGTTCGACCGGAGAAAGAGATCATCCTTGCTTGGAACCATACCTTTTGTGCCTCGGCAAATGCAAACTCTGCAGGTAGCGTTTGGGTACCCGCGTCACCTGCAACAGTGCCGGCCGCACTCATGAATCGCCATGGACCATGGAAAGTTGTTCGACTGGCCAGCTGTGGTTGACCCTGATAGAAGCACATCCAGTACTTATCGTCCGGGTTGACTCCCCAGGCAGTGTTGTCGAAAGTAAAGGTGAAAGTCTGGGCTGCGATGTCTTCCTCACTGCATATAGTTGTCTCGTCTTTTTCCATCAAGCTGAGTGTCCCCGGGGCTGCTGCCTTGATAGCTTCAGCAAGCATCAGCTGAGGGGAATTGGTCCGGATGAAGTGGTTGAAGCCGGACAGGTGAATGGTCTCGCCGAGTTTGTTCTTCATCGCGACGGCTGCTGCATAGACTTCCCAGAGGTTACGTTGGACAGCGGTAAGGTCGACGTGCCAATGCTCTGCCAGATGACTTACAGCTGCTCGAATAAAATTTTGTCGAAAACTGTTTGGGTTGACTGGTTTCGTTCTGGGCCGGACGTAGTTGCCCGACTTGTTTCTTGCGAAGGTCATCCCGGCTATCGAGCCGGACATTTGAATGACCGCCGCTCCGTACTTTACAAGTGCCATATTCGTTTCTCCTAAAATGCGGTTAACATTGTACCTCTCTAATCGCATTGTACTCGCTTACACCCAAAGCTCCAAGAAAAAAATGAGTGATGGCCGAAAAAAGTTTGCGAGGATGGGCTGTGCTGCGTTGGATGGATCGGATTGGTACCAGGGGACGTCCGGGTTTAGGTTGGGTCCAGAAGTATTTTGATGTTGGTCGATTCGTCGATTCGACAGAACTTGTAAACGAGTTTGCCGTTTGCCAGGGGCCATAGTTCCAGGAAGAGGTCGTCACCTTTGGTTATGTTGATATCCTCGAGGAGCTGAGTTGCCTGAGGAGTCCAGGTAACGGCAGCGATACCGTTCTTGCCCTCGTGGGCTATATCACAGGCAACATTTTCGTTGACGTAGACGTGACCCTCATCCGGTGTGCCGGCAACGGTTGCTTCGAAGTGGGTGACACCGGCTTCGACATCTGTGAGAGTAAGATGAACGAAGTCCGGGGCCGCGGCAATTTGGAACTCGACTCTCCAGACAGTATTATCGTAGAACCACTCACAGGGTGCGAACTCTTCTTGCGGTATTTTGAACACGCGATCGTTTGGTGAGATGAGTGACGCGCCCGGGCAAGTCTCGACAAGAGAGAATCGAGCGTAAACGTATTTTGGAGTTTTACCAGCTGCCCATCCAGTCAGGCAGTCGTCTCCGTATTCGATTGGTTCATCCGGCATTGGTTGTCCCATAATTCAGGTCCTCCCCTGGGCTCCGCTGCGAGCTCCTCGATTCCCCCCTCAGCTGAACCGAAAAGTCGTTTAAAAAAACTGGTTTTTGATGGGCTTCGAAGTCACACTTCGAAGGGCTCAAAATTCCGCTGTTTCTGTAAGAGAGTGTCTTTCTCTCTTAATAAGTTTATGGGTGACATTTTTGTCACCCCCCAAACGCGTTTTTTTTGGCTTCTTTTTCGATGAGAATATCAGCGACTTTTGCTGCCGATTCGAGGGTTTCACCGCGCCGCATGAGCTCGTCGATTATGCGTCGCTTCGCCAGTACGATTCGTGACGTCTTTTTCCAGCTGTGTCCGCGCTTGTGTTTGCGGAGACTTTTGCTCAGGGCCATGGTCCCAATCAGCCTTACATAGTGCTGTTGAGTGGGGATTGACCTGGCGTGTAGTTTGCGCTCGGGGCCGTATGGGTTTTGGATCCAGACGAATCCAAGGTCCTTCAGTTTTGCAAGCCATCGCTGGATGGTTCGTTTGTCGCGGTGAAACTTTTTTGCCAGCCTCCAGTTCCAAAGCCAGCACGTGTCCGGGCCGAATGAGTACAGAGATCCGAGGAAGTCCTTCTCGTTGTTGTTCAGCAGCCGGAATTCCTGGCTGCGTACCCAATACGGTAATCTGTGCTTTTTGCGTTTTTTGACCATACCCGCG
>JAUXAH010000547.1 GCA_030614945.1 Phycisphaerae bacterium | reverse complement strand
TTCCTCTGCTGCCTTCTCAGCGAGCAGCGCGGCACCCTTGCCCGTCTGCAGAACCAGATCTCTCGCCACATCTTCTGGCAGACCAAGTTCGATACCGGTTCTTATCATCTCCTCCATCAAAAGGAAAAAGTAAGCAGGTCCCGTACCGCTTACCGCCGTAATCGCATCCAGCAGACCTTCATCCTCAATCACAACGGCTTCACCCACCGAGAGGAAAATCAACCGTGCTATTTCCACTCTTGTTTTTGCTTTCTCATTGGCGAATAACACGCTGGCGCCCTCATCAACCCAGGCCGGCATGTTCGGCATAACACGAACTATTGAGATATCGCCGAGGACGGCGGCAATGTTAGCGACTTTTATCCCCGCCGCTATGGATATCACAAGGGCGTCTTCCTTGACAGCGCCTTTTATACTCCCCAGCACATCAGTCATATTCTGGGGCTTAACGCTCAAAACCAGAATGTCTGCTTTCGATGCCAGCTCCGCGTTATTCTCGGCCGTCCTTACACCATAGTGCTCCCGGAGGTATTCAAGTCTTTCAGGCCGGATGTCACTGGCAAAAACCTTGCCGGGCCTGTAAACATTGGCTTTCAGAACACCGTTTATCATAGCCTCCGCCATATTTCCGCTACCGACAAAACCTATTGTGTCCATTTATTTCTCCTTGTGATTATTGACTACAACGCCTGAAACCTTAGCCCCCGACTTTATGTCGGGGGTTCTACCTTTATCGGGGGTTCTACCTTTATCGGGGGTTTTACCTTTATCGGGGGTTTTACCTTCCCAACCTATCAGGATAAACTTGAGAATAAACCCCCAAGATAAACTTGGAGGCTAACAGTTTATTGATTGTGCTTCAGAACATAATCAATCTTACTTTTTAGCTCATCTTTATTAAAACAATATCTCTTATTGTATCCTTTTGTCCACAACCTACCAACAAATCCATTTGCTTCCAGTGCCAGCCTTGCAGCGTTCTTGTAATGACTCAAGACTTTGCCTATCGGCTTGGCAATAGAATTCAATACTATATGAACATGGTTTGAGCATACTGCCATGGCATATATCTTTTGGCTCAGACTTTCAGCTTCACTCAGGACGGCGTCTTGGACAATCTTCTGTTCTTTCTGGTTCAACTTAACGGTTTTTGTTTTTTGCATCGCCATATTAGCCTGCCGCAAACCGATATTTTCCCTCAGAACTTTACCGTTCTTGACATATCCACGTTCGTCGCCTTGCAGCCAACTACCATAGGCTGTCCACGTTAGCATATATCCTACCATTTTCTTCATAACCACACAAATGCTTCCTTGTCCCGACTTTATGTTGGGAGTTACTGCCGTTTTTCGCTTTTTTCTATACTCTCTCTGCCATATACTATATTCTCTTACAAGGAATAAAAAAATAATTTATTGGAGAAATGTGATGCAAAAACAGGTTGAATATTCCGATGCCATAAAAACCAAGTACCCGGAGCAGGTGGTAATAGCTATCGCCAAGGACAAGGCCGGCCGCGCCAATCCTGTTACGCTCGGCTGGACGATGATTGTATCGGGGACCCCGCCAATGATGGCAAT
>JAUXAH010000329.1 GCA_030614945.1 Phycisphaerae bacterium | reverse complement strand
ATTGGGCCGACGGGAGTTAATGTTACCCGCCACTGGCCGATGAAGGAAGGTCTGGATGAGGGGGACGACAAGCGCGATCATCGGCATCACCGCTCGCTGTGGTACACGCACGGAGAAGTGAACGGGCACGATTTTTGGCAGGGGCGCAACAAGAGGATTGTACACGATAAATTCGTTAAGGTCAGTTCCGGCCGCAAGGTCGGTATTATTCAGTCGCAAAATAAATGGGTGGGGTCCGATGGTAAAGTCGTCTGTACGGATACGCGGACACACAGATTTTACAATCGGCCGGATGGACAAATGATGGACTTCGAGATTACGATTCAGGCGTCGCACGGCAAGGTAATACTGGGCGATACGAAGGAAGGTTCGATGGCGATTCGGCTGGCGCCCACGATGAGACTCAAAGGGAAAGTCGGAAAAGGACATATTGTCAACAGCGAAGGTGTTCGCGACAAGGCAACGTGGGGTAAGCGTGCGGCGTGGTGCGATTACTACGGGCCGGTGAAAGGCGAGGTGGTAGGCGTGGCGATTTTCGACCATCCGAAAAACCCGAAACATCCGACGTGGTGGCACGTTCGTGATTACGGATTGTTTACGGCCAATCCGTTCGGGGTGCATAACTTCGAGGGCAAGCCGAAGGGCACCGGAGATATTACCATTCCATCCGGTCAAAGTTTGACGTTTCGGTATCGGCTGTATTTTCATAAAGGCGATGAGAAACAGGCAAAAGTGGCGGAACATTACCGTGAATATGCGGCGATAAAATGAGCAAAATAGTTGACAAAGAACCGATTCTATGATATGGTGAAGAAAATTATATCGTAGACAACATTATTATCAAAAATAAAGGAGAGAAAGTATTATGAGCAAGTTAACTCGTCGAGAATTTATCAAGAGTTCGATGGCTGCCGGTGCAGCAATGGCAGCGCTGGCCCCGAACGCGCGTGTGCGAGGCGCCAATAACGACCTGCGGTTTGCGGTTGTAGGAGTCGGGAGCCAGGGCGGCGGTCACATCAAGTATTTCAATGAAAAGAAGGGCGTGCGCGTGGTTGCGCTTTGCGATGTGGACAAGGCGCACGTGGAAAATAGGGCACGGGACTTCGAGAAGAAATACGGGCAGAAGGTCAAGACGTACATTGACGTTCGCAAGCTTCTGGAAGACAAGAGCATTGACGCTATTACGTCTGCGACGCCGAACCACTGGCATTCGTTAGTGACGATATGGGCGTGCCAGGCGGGCAAGGACGTCTATATCGAGAAGCCCGTGTCGCACAACATCTGGGAAGGTCGCAAGATGATTGAGGCGGCCCGTAAGTATGATAGGATTGTGCAAACCGGCACGCAGAAGCGCTCGGACCAGGGACTGATGGAAGCGTTCAAATATATGCAGGATGGCAAGATGGGCGCGATAAAGTGGTCGCGTGGTTTCTGCTATAAGCCTCGCTTCAGTGGAAAAGGTATTGTTAACGGGACAAATGGGCCAATTTCGCCTCCGGAGACGGTGGACTATAATCTGTGGTGCGGTCCGGCCGAGATGGAGCCCCTGCGAAGAGAGAAGTTGCACTACAAATGGCATTGGGTCTGGAACACGGGCAATGGCGACCTCGGCAACCAGGGGATTCACGAGATGGACCTGGCGCGCTGGGCATTGGGCGGCCCGGAGAAGCTGGCGCCGCGCGTGATAAGCATAGGCGGCAGATTGGGAGTTAACGATGCGGGCGAGACGGCCAATACGCAGATTATTTTCTTCGATTACAAGCCGGCCCCGCTGATTTTCGAGGTGCGCGGTCTGCCTCGCAAGAAAGGCGATTCGTCGATGGACAACTTCCGCGGGACCCGCATCGGAATATGCGTCCAGTGTGAGGAGGGCTACTTTGTCGGCGGCGGTGGCGGCGGCTGGACGTATGACAATAACGGCAAAAAGATTAAGCAGTTCTCCGGCCGCGCCGGCGCGGGGCACCACCAGAACTTCATCGATGCGGTTCGCAGCCATAAGGTCAGCGACCTTAATGCGGACATCCTGAAGGGACATATATCCAGCGCCCTTTGCCACATGGGCAACGTCTCGCATCGTATCGGCAAGAAGATGCCGGTGAGCGAGATCAAGAAGGCCATCGGCAACAATGCCGAGCTGATGGACTCGTTCGAGAGGATGCTCGAGCATCTCCAGGCCAACGAGGTGGATCTGGAGAAAGAGCCGATAACGATGGGGCCGATGCTGACGATGGATACAAGGATGGAGAGATTCGTCGGCGAATACAGCGACTGGGCGAATATGTACGTCTCGCGGAACTACCGTGAGCCGTTTGTGGTTCCGGAAAAGGTCTGATTAAAATCGTATGTCGTAAACTGTGATATGGTATCTCGTCCGTCGAGATACAAAGAGCAGGCCTGTCTTTGGTCAGGCCGAACGGAACGAATGCGAGACGTGAGATTGCTTTGTTCCGTCCAATGGCCGGGCTTCTAGCGCTGTGCTGCTCTTTCGATATGGCCGGCAATGACATACTCGTGTTGCGGATTGCGGAGGGGTTGGGGATGAAGAGGGAGGCGTGTCGGCGGAGCCATCCGCAGCATCCTGGAATGGCTTTTTCAAGGAGACTTGAGGGTGCCACCACGCCTGCATTTTCCGGGCAAATTTGTGGGGGAAAAGTTGTAGAAATTTGCGGGGGTTGGTGCTAAAATGCTCGATACTCGATGCTCGATACTCGATGCTCGATACTCGATGCTCGATACCCGACGGGAATCTGGAATCGAGGAGTATCAAGCAGGGCTTGAATGATTTGAAACAGGCACCCGCTTGCAGTTGACGTGGGCAGGCCTCAGGCTGAATTTTTTTTAGGAGTTTATTCTTGACGGGCAGGCGTTTGATTGGTAATTGGTAATTGGTAACTGGTAATTGGTAATTGGTAA
>JAUXAH010000499.1 GCA_030614945.1 Phycisphaerae bacterium | reverse complement strand
CCTGGATCATCAAGGTGGTGCCGGGTTCCTGGAACACCTTGAGGCTGGCGTAAGGTTTGGGGTCGGGTTTCATGGGAGCACCCCCTTGAGCCAGTCGGCGAAGTAGACGGCAGCCAGGAAGCCGAGGAGCATGGTGGTGATGACCGTGTAGATGTAGAGCCAGGGGTGCTCGATGGGCCAGTCGGCAGGCGCTGGTCGGGGCGGGTCGGGTTTCATGGGAGCGTTCCTTTCAGGGTAGGTATCGGCAGGTTGGGATGATTGCAATAGGGCAGTTCAGTAAGGTGGAAAGAGTTGGATGCCTTGGAAGCAGAGGCCTCCGCAGCTGTAGGGTATGGAGTCGCCCATGCCGTCGTCGGCCCAGGCGTTGGCTCCGGCCTTTCCCTCCATGTAGATGCCGTGGGTGTCGGAGACGAAGACGACGTGGTTGAGTGGGCCGACCGGCGGGAAGGTGCCAGAAGTGTGCTTGCCCAGGTAGAGGCGATCTGGGTTCTCCCAGAGAGCGGCGTGCAGGCCGACGTTGATGTCGGTGGCTCCCCAGTCCTCCCAGGTGGCGCCAGAGTCGGGGCTTTCCCAGACGTGGTTCTCCTGGAGGACGCGCAAGAATTGGGGATCCGTGGGGGCGATCCAGAGGTTTGCCCGGTAGGAGTCGAGGAAGATCCCCAGGTGGTGGGGCGTACTGATGTTGACCCAGGTGGCGCCGTGATCTGTGGAACGGTAGAGATCGCGGGGCATGAAGCCTGAGCCGAAGCCGCCTATGTAGACGATGGAATGGTCTGTGGGATCGACCTCGACGTTGTGCCTGTCGATCATGGTGCCGGTGTAGCCCCCGTTGGACCAGGAGTCTCCGTTGTCGAAGGAGCGGTAGATGTAGGAGCGGCCGCCAACGTAGTGATTGACGGTGCAGTAGACCACGTCTCCCTGGGGATGGGGGCTGGAGCCTTGCAGGATGCCGCACTTGATGCAGCCGGTGTTGTAGGCGTTGCCTGCGTAGATCGGGTGGGCGGTCCAGGTGGCGCCATAGTTGGGGGAGCGCAGGAGCCAGACCTTGTTGGTGGCGTTGTCCAGGCCAGAGTAGGCGACGTAGAGGTAGGCTGGCCGGTTGATGTTGGTCGTGACCCATCGAATTCTGCCCTGGGTGGTTCCGGTGAGAGATCGAGCCTGGGGCATGGTCAGAATGGGGATCCACGTGGGCGAGATCGGCGGGACGCGCTGGTAGAGGGTGATGGTTTCGGTCGGTCCGGCGATGCAGTACTGGCGGTACTGGAGGCCCAGGGGGTCGGCGTGAAGCTGCCGGATCTGGAGGGAGTAGAGACCGGCGTTGTAGGTGCGCCAGACTGGGGGCGGTCCCCCTGGCCCGCTGAAGGTATCGGTCTGGAAGATGCCCTTGTCGTTGGTGCCGACGATGGCTTTTTCTGACCAGAGATGGACTTCGGGTGGGGGCACGTGCATGAGTGGCCCCTGGATCTCCAGGCCGTAGGGACCCAGGGGGGCGAACAGGTAGTACCAGATGTGTCGATCGGACTCGAGGCGCTGGAGAAGCCAGACGTGGTCGTCGGTGTCTCCGGGTCGGTTCTGTTCGCGGATGATGGGGGTGTCCCAGATGTACTTGTAGCCGCAGAAGACTTCCTTGCCCCTGACGAGCTTCCAGATGCCCTTGCGAGTGGGCTTGTGGTAGGCGTAGGCCATCCAGAGGTGATCGGGGAAGTTGGTGAAGGCGCAGACGTAAAGCTCGTTCCAGGAGCGAGTGTGGTTCAAGTAGGTCAAGACCCACCAGGAGGGGGGCGGTTCCATGTGGCGTCCTCATTCTTCTTCGATC
>JAUXAH010000100.1 GCA_030614945.1 Phycisphaerae bacterium | reverse complement strand
TACTTGAAGCCGCCGCCCTTTCAATGCCAAAAGTGTGTTTTTTATCGGCCTTTTACTTGAAGTTTCACTCGCACAATATTCGATATTCTTTGTTTCTTAGTGGCTGGAATTTAATCACTCCCCATAATACGAGCAGTACGTCTTATCGGTTTCCCACACGGTAACGCAGTGCAGTCCGGCATTTTGCCGGACTTCGCCGAATTTACCCACCAGCTTGTCCCACGCAAAAGCCGCAATATTTTCAACGGTCGGATTGGTCTTGCGAAACTCAGCAACGTCGGCATTCAAATTCTTATGGTCAACAACTTTTATAAGCTCATCATCCACTGTTCTTTCAAAATCACCGATACAAAAGCCGTTCCCGCCTGCCGGCCTCTTTATCGTAACCTCAACAACATAGTTGTGCCCGTGACCGGCTGGATTCGCGCATTTACCGAAAACCTCAAAATTACGCTCCTCGGAAAAATTATCGTTCCAGAGCTTATGCGTCGCAGCGAATTCAAATTTCTCGCTAAAGTAAATCATCTCGAAATCCTTTGAATCTATCATTACCTTTCTGAAAGGATTCAGCTTCAGACTCAATTGGCTCAACCTCGCCGACCCGAACTTATCACCCAATTGGCCCCACGCCGACCTTAAAAGTTCGGCTATTTCCAAAAAACCGATATGCTTACCCTGCCGAAAATCTTCTCTTATTCGCTCGGCAAAAACCGGCACGACATATTCGCCAACGTTCTTGTCAATATCGATTACGTTAACAACAAAACCCGTCGCCGGCTCAACCTCACCGGCCACCTCAACGCATAATTCGAAAAATATCGATAACCCTTCGCCCGTCGGCCTGGATGCAAACGAATTAAAGCCCAGACTGTCCCTCGCCAAAAAAGGATTAATCGAAAACCGAACCTGCCTCCCCGCTTTATGCATAAACAAAAACCCTTCTTCGATACTCGATTTTTCTGTTCTTACGAGCATCGAGTATCGAGCATCCAGCATCCAGTATCCATTTTTACTTTCTACTTATACATCAAACTCAAAACCTCGTTTCGGCTCTTCGGGTCTCTCTTAAATATCCCGCGAAGGGCCGACGTCACCATTATCGAGCCGGGCTTCTTTATACCACGAATGGTCATACAGCTATGGGACGCTTCCAGCACCACCGCAACGCCCTGTGGTTTTAAGCTGTTCATTATAAAATCAGCTATCTGGTACGTAAGCCGCTCCTGAGTCTGAAGTCGCCGGGCAAAACAATCCACAACACGAGCTAATTTGCTGACCCCGAGCACCGACCCCGACGGCAAATACGCAACGTGAGCCGAACCGATAAACGGCATCAGATGATGCTCGCAAATACTGTAAAAAGGTATGTCACGCAGTAGAACGATTTCGTCATAGTTTTCCGTAAAGACACTGCGAAGATGCTGTTTAGGCTCTTCCTGCATCCCGCCTAAAAGTTCAGCGTACATCCTTGCCACCCGCCCCGGCGTCCCCTTTAGCCCCTCACGCTCACTGTCTTCACCAACCGCTGAAAGTATTTCCGTAACCGCTTTCTCAATCCTTTTGATATCTACACTCGTTTTGCCCTTATCATTCATATTCCTGCCTTCTTTCGCAACTCGTACAAATTCGTCCCTCACCCATCGTCTTTCGTCCGCACCCCACGCCACGTCATTCCGAGCGCAGCATCGCGGAGTCGAGGAATCTATTCTAAAAATTGTCATTGCGAGGCCTGCAAAGCAGGCCGTGGCAATCTCAACTTCATCATTCGTTATTCCTTGTTTGGTTGGGTGGCAGCCTCAAACTTGTTTGGAGATGGCTCCGCCCGTCCATCGTCCCTCTACCCTCACTTTCCCGCCAGATTCATAAGGTAAGTGGCTAATAGTCGCACACCGAATCCGCTCGAGCCTTCTGCCGAAAATTCCGTGGCCTTCTCGAACACCTCCATCCCCGCAATATCCAGATGCGCCCATTTTGCATCACCCACAAACTGCCTCAAAAACGCCGCCGCCGTGCACGCTCCGCCCCATTTACTGCCGGTATTTTTCAAGTCAGCCATCTTGCTCTTCATCTCTTCTGCATACTCATCGCCGCTCGGCATAGGCCAGGCCTTCTCACCGCTGTCCTCTGCTGCTCTTCGCAATTGTTTTATCAGTCTCTCATCGTTGCCCATCAGACCGGCCATATAGGTGCCAAGCGCAATCCTGCACGCACCGGTCAATGTCGCTATATCAATGATAACCTCGCAGTTTTGCTTGACGGCGTAGTGAAGCCCGTCGCACAGTATCATCCTCCCTTCGGCGTCGGTATTCTGAACCTCAACGGTTTTTCCGCTGAAAGTTGTAATAATGTCACCGGGCCGATAGCTTGTCCCGCTCGGCAAATTCTCCGCCGCCGGAATTATCCCGTAAACATTGACCGGCAGTCCCAATTCCGCCACCGCTTTCATTGTCCCTAACACCGCAATACCGCCGGTTTTATCCAGTTTCATTTGGTTCATATTCTCTGCCGGCTTAATGCTTATCCCACCGGAGTCGAATGTTATCGCCTTGCCAACCAGACCAACCGTAGGCAGTCTGCTTGCAGCTCTACTCGCGGGACTGTACTTCAAAACGATTAATCTCGGCTTATTTTCGGAGCCGGACCCCACCGCAAGCACACCTCCCATACCCTTTGCAGCTAACTGCTTTTCATCGAAAACCGTGCAGCTCAATCTCTCATAGCCACGGGCCAGCTCTTTTGCGGCGGCCGCCAGTTTGACCGGATTCATTACATTGGCCGGCCGATTCGTCAGCGTCCGGGCGTAACTTTGCGCTCTGCCGATAACACCCCCCATTGTAACTCCCTTGTTTAGCTTCTTTGTTTTCGCCGAATCAGAATCAATCACCTCAACGCCGAGCGAACCCAATCGCCCGTCTTCGCTTTCAGTAACAAACTCATCATAGCGATAGCTGCCGAAATATGTCCCTTCCCCCATAGCCCTGCCCATCGCAGACAAGTCAAAACGCCCCCCAAACGCTTTGTGCAGCGCCAGACTGATGGTTTCTATTTCCATTGCTACCGCTTTATTCGCCGCGTTAGCCGCCGCCTTGCGAATAGTATCAAGCGTCGCCTTTTTCCTTTCACCCAGGCCGACCAGCAGGACCCTCCTGGCGCCTATCTTGCCGTTGCCGTAAACAATCGCGCTCGTCCCCTCTTTTCCCTTGAAGTCGCCCAACTCAATCAACCGCTCAATCGCACCGTCGAGCTTGCTGTCGAGCTCTCCGCTCACTTTGTCTAATCCTTTAGCGTCGCTGAATTGACCTACCGCAAGCAGCTCTGTTTCGCACTTGCCAAAATCAACCTTCCGCGTCTTCAGTTCCACATCAATAATCTCTTTCATTCTTTCCAGCCCTTTTTACTTTTATTGCCTCTGTGTTCTCTGCCTGCCCCGTCCCAAATAGGCTGCTGCCGTAATTTGGTGCGGGGTGCCCTCTGTGGCTAATGTTTTTTCTTCACCCGGTACCGCAGATAACTTTCGATAAATCCGTCGAGTCCTCCGTCCAGCACCGCCGCCACATTACCCGTCTGAAACTCGGTTCGATGGTCCTTAACCATTTGATATGGCTGCATTACATAGCTGCGTATCTGGTTTCCCCAGGCGATTTCGCCCTTGTCGCTGTACAGTTTTGCGACTTCAGCATCGCGCTTCTGCTGCTCGCGCATATACAGTCTTGCCTTGAGTACTTTCATCGCCTCTGCCCTGTTCTTGTGCTGGCTCCTTTCATTCTGGCACTGCGCCACAATACCGGTCGGCCCATGCGTAATCCGCACCGCCGAGCTCGTCTTATTCACGTGTTGCCCGCCGGCCCCACTCGCCCGGTAAAAATCAATACGCAGGTCCTCTTCGTTTATCTCAATATCGATATCGTCATCAAATTCCGGAACGCAGTCCACCGCCGCGAAACTCGTATGCCGCCGTTTCTGCGAATCGAACGGACTTATTCTAACCAGCCGATGCACACCCGTCTCGCACGAAAGCTTGCCGTAGGCAAAAGGCCCTCTCACCCGCAGCGTTACCGACCGCACGCCCACCTCTTCCCCAGGCGTAATATCAAGTTCCTGGAATTTGTATTTTTTCATCTCAAAATAACGCGTGTACATCCTCAGCAGCATATTTGCCCAGTCGCAGCTTTCTGTCCCGCCGGCCCCTGCGTGAATACTGAAAAAGCAATTCTTCATATCATCCGGCCTGCGCAACAGCCCCGCTAATTCGATTTGCTCGCATTGTTTTATCAGCTCACCCAAATCTTCTTCTAATTGCGCCAATTCCTCTTTATCTAACTCAGCCACCGCCATCTCGAACAGCTCCGCCAAATCGTCGGCCTCGTGCTGAATCTCTTCCACCGGCTCAATCACCGACTTAAGTGTGCTTAATTGAGAAACTGTTTGTTGTGCCGTATTGGGATTGTTCCAGAAACCCGCCCTGGACATCTTCTCTTCGAGCTTTTTGAACTGAGATTTTTTATTGGACAGGTCAAAGCCAGTCCCGGATTTTATCAACCCGGGCCAACAACTCCGATATCGCTGTCCTTAATTCCGAAACTTCCATCTATTTCGTCCTCTGTCTTCCGTCCTCTGTCCTCTGTCCTCTGTCTTCTGTCTTCTGTCTTCTGTCCTCTGTCTTCTGTTCTCTGTATTCTGTCCTCTGTCTTCTGTCCTCTGTCTTCTGTCTTCTGTCCTCTGTCTTCTGTTCTCTGTATTCTGTCCTCTGTCCTCCGTCCTCTGTCCTCTGTATTCTGTCCTCTGTCCTCCGTCCTCTGTCTTCTGTCCTCTGTCTTCTGTCTTCTGTCTTCTGTTCTCTGTATTCTGTCCTCTGTCTTCTGTCCTCTGTCTTCTGTCCTCTGTCTTCTGTCCTCTGTCCTCTGTCCTCCGTCCTCTGTCCTCTGTATTCTGTCCTCTGTCCTCCGTCCTCTGTCTTCTGTCTTCTGTCTTCTGTTCTCTGTATTCTGTCCTCTGTCTTCTGTCCTCTGTCCTCTGTCTTCTGTCCTCCGTCCTCTGTCTTCTGTCTTCTGTCCTCTGTCTTCTGTCCTCCGTCCTTATACCACATTACAGCGATATGTGCAACTTTTCTTATCACCTCTGCCAAGGCAGCAATCCTCTCTTGTCTCCAACACTCATACCCTACGAGCAATCTTCCCTGACAAAACAATCAACCAGAAATTTCTCTTAAAAAACCCAAATTCCTGCTTTAGTTGTTCGATCCTCTCGATGTTGCCCTCTAATGCATTCGACTTGCCCCTGACTACCCCAATACACACGTCGGCATCGACCTGAAAAAGCTTTTCGATACTCTTGAATTTCAGATGAACACCACTATCAAATTCAATCGCAATCTTCCGCCCGTTCTTGACCGCGACCAAATCCACGTTCCCTTCCCTCAAAACCTTGTCCCCGCTCTTCCTGATTCTCGACTCAAAGCAAATTGGATATTCCAAATGGACTCTGTAGCCACCCTCAACAAACGGACGATTCGACGTAGTTTTCCGCCCCTGGGTGCCTTTGTCTTTCGGGGTAGAAAATAGCGGAAAAGAAAGAAAAAGTCAAAACCAAAATAAAAAATCACGGCCCAAAAACCCACAATTCCCGCTAAAATAATTCTGTGCAATCAGTGAAATCCGTGGCTAATTTCCCTTTGTGACTTTTGTGCTTTTTTGTGGCCAACTTTTTTATCCTCTTTCCTGCTGTCTTCTGTCTTTTCAATTTTGTATTTTGGCCACGCCTGTCAGAAGCGTGCGTATCCGCATTCGAATCTGTTTCGCACTTCGTGCTTCGTATTTCAAATTTGTGTGGATACACAATTTTTCACTTGACATCTAACTTTCTATGAAGTATAATACATATCTAACAATTAAAAGTCAATACAGTATCCTAAATTCGGAGGGTTCAACAATGGCCACCGGCCTCAACCGGCTATATACTAAATACTATCGACTAACGACTAATTGGCCCTCTACATCTGTCGAGAACGCTCTACAAATCAGCTCTTTTTATGCAAAACAAACCCAATTTCCAAAAAAGTCAAGTGAATGTAAACTCATTTATAACAAAGGATTACAGAAAAAAAGATGATTTCGCAGTCCAAAAAAACAAACCCAATTCAAACCCAATCAAACCCAATCCCCCAGCGCGATACGCAATACGCAATACGAGATACGAGATACAAACCCAATCAAACCCAATCCCCCAGCGCGATACGCAATACGAGATACGAGATACAAACCCAATCAAAGCCAATGTCAAAAGCCCATAAGCGCACCCAAAGAATGGCAAGAAAATAAAGGTGTCATGGTCGCTCACCACCGGCAGGAATATGATGGACATGAACGCCTCAGGACTCGAAGCCTTGACAGCTATACCCGCTCTACGGCTACTTTTATTTCGCGCAGAGCCCGGGACCAGCTTTTTCCCTCCGTCCGGCCCCACGCACGCGCCGTGGCAACCTTTATCGCAGTTTCCAGCGCAAAGCCCGCATCGGATTTGTCTTTAAGGCCCTTCAAGAAGCCGGCTAACAGGAAATCACCACAGCCGACCGTTGATAATACCCTTGAACGGCCGACACATCGGCCCTGCCAGGCGCCTTTCTTCGTAACGACCACCCCGCCCTTTCTACCGCGGCTTATAAGGACAACTTCAACTTTGTCTAACAGTTTACGTCCGGCCTTTATCAGGCTGGCAGGGCGGTCTTCTATCTGCTCACCTAACAGC
>JAUXAH010000560.1 GCA_030614945.1 Phycisphaerae bacterium | reverse complement strand
TCGCTCTGGCGATCAGGAGCTCCGGAGTGATCTGGCAGACCGTGAGCTCGGTCATCGGCTTCTGGCGGCCGATCATGTAGACGGCGATTTGCCTGCCGAGGATCGAGGAGCGGACGGCGGACATGTAGTCTCGGATGGCTGCTGGTCTATCGGGCATGGTCTTTCTCCTGCGGATTTTTCGATGTGCTCGATGTGCGCGGCGTACTCCTCGATGATGCGCCAGTGGCGTTGCGGCTGGAAGCCGGTCAGGAGCTGCGCGGGGGTCATGCCGCTCTTGTACATGGCCTTGAACAGGGTCTTGAGGTGTTTGTCCGCTGCGGCGAGGTCGCGGACCGCCGCCGTGTAGTCAGAGAGCATGACCTTGAGGATCGGGAGAGCCTCCGGGAGCGTGTCAGACATGTCGCGCACCCCCTTTCAGTTCGTGCCTGGCTCTGTCGAGGAGTTCTTCGAGGTGATGCACGTCGTCCAGGATAGCTCGGCCTTCCTCGAGGTCGGGCTTGCTGTTGAGCAGGTCGCGGACGGACTGGATGAAGGGTTCGGCGAGTCTTTCGAGCAGTTCGCACGTTGCTGGATACATCGGACGCTCCTTTCGATGTACCGGCTCGGCGTGGAGCGTCCGTGCCCTGGAGGGGTGGTCTCTCTGGGTGGACGGCCGAGCCGGAGTTGGAAAATTGCCTTGCCGGACGCTCCATTGTTCAAGCTACCACACGGCGAAAACGTTGTCAAGAAAGATGTTGACATAATTTCCATAGTCGTTAGACTGGGAAATCCCGGAGACCGGGGGGGTCTCGAAAAAGTAAGCCACTGTTGAGGGACCGGTGCACGAAGAAAAAGAAAGGAGAAAATCAATGTATGTTCGGAACGTGTTGAAGCACGGCGGAAGCCTTGCCGTTGTGATTCCGGCGAGGATCACAAAAGCGCTCAAAATCAGTTATCCGTGTTTGCTGGTGATGCGTTTGAACAAAGACGGAAAGTTGGAAATGGAGAAGTTCGACGATGTGATCGAAAGGGGCGAACGTGGCTGAAAAAGAAAAGGAGCGTTACGAAGAAATCCCGTTGGATGCTGTTGAATTTGCGGCGGGAAGTTTGCGGTCGCTGTGCAAACCGCAAAAAATGGAGGAGCTGCGCAGCAGTATAAAAGAGAAGGGCGTTTTAGTCCCAGTCGTAGTGCGTGAAGAAGAAAAGGTGTTCGTGGTCATTGCGGGAACAAGGCGAGTGATGGCTGCCAGAGCAGCCGGACTCACACACATTCCTGCGGTAATTGTATCGCGCGACGCGAAGTGGGCAACGTGGGCGACTGTGGCAGAGAATCGGCTCCGAGAGCCAGTGAACGCAATAGACGAAGGAAGGTATTGCGCGGAGAAAATGGAGCAGATGGGACTAAGTCAGAAGGAGCTCGCGGAAGTGCTGCACGTGTCGGAAAGCTGGGTCCAGCAGAGGCTACGGATTCTCGGATGGCCGGACGAAGTGAAAGCAGGGCTTGTGCAGGGACAAATCGAGTTCGCAGT
>JAUXAH010000218.1 GCA_030614945.1 Phycisphaerae bacterium | reverse complement strand
TGGCTCGATTTTTTCCCATAATTCGTCTGAAATCCTGTATCTGTTTTTTGCTTTTCTTTTTTTCATCCCTGAATCCTTTCAAAGGCACCATTGCCTTTGAATATATCGGCAATTCAGGGGTTATTTGGATAGGCTCTAAGTGCGCTAATGTTCATTTCCATCTCCTGGGTAGAAATTTTTTTCCATCCCTTTGCATTGAGTCATTTGCAATAAGAATCTCTTGCTTATTTTGGTTATCGAGATTCAGGCCGGTTTTCTTCGGCTGTTGTCTGTGTAAATGCGTCATCCGGTCCGGCACCGACGGATTCTGAGGAGGGTGCTTGCGAATCAGACTTTGGGATTGGCCTGATTTCGATGGGAGGCTTGTCCTGGTTTTGTTCGGCGTCGGTATCAGGTCCCTGGTTCGTATCCGGCGGAGCGGGTATATTCTGCTGTTGAGCCGCTTCGCCGGCAGCAGATAGTTCTTTCATCTGTTCTAAAGTTTGTACATTTTGGTCTTCAGGCACTTCAGCAGCATCGGGTTGTGTATTTAGCTGTGGCGCCGGCCGAACTTGAGTGTGTATGAATTCGGCTACCTTCTTGTAATCTTCAGCGCCGTGACAACTTTGCTCATATTCGAAAATTGTTTTGCCGTAGCTTGGCGCTTCAGCGAGCTTGATGTTTCTTCGGATATAAACCGGAAGAATCCGAGCTTGTGCCCAGGCGCAGTTGGTTCCGCGTGCATTGTCGAGGAATTGCTCGATATCGGTCTTGACTTCCTTTGGAAGCGAGGCCCTGGTGTCAAACATACACAGCAAAATGCCATTAACTTTCAGGGCCGGGTTGATTCTTTTGTTGACAAGCTCGATGGTTTGCAGGAGTTTTCCGAATCCCTGGAGGGCCAGGAAGTATGGCTGAAGCGGGATTAAGACCTCTTCGGCGGCGGCGAGGGCATTTAAGGTCAACAATCCAAGCGAAGGGGGACAGTCGATAAAAGAATAATCGAATTTGTCTTTGACCGAATGAATGGCCTCTCGCAGAATGGTTTCTCTGCCGACCACACTTACCAGCTCACTTTCGGCACCAACCAGGTTGATATTTGCGGGCAGCAGCCAGAGATTCGGACGCACGAGCAGAATTTCTTCTTGAAATCCTGCTGATTGAGTCAGGACCTCATAAGAGCCGGACTCAACGGTTTGCGGTTCGAGGCCAAGGTGTATTGTCAGATGCGCTTGAGGGTCCAGGTCAATAACGACCACCTTCGAACCGGCGGCGGCAAGGGCTGCCGCTGTATTAACCACAGTTGTGGTTTTTCCCACCCCCCCCTTCTGGTTTAATACTGCGATTGTTCTCAATCCGTTACCCTCAACAGCTTTGAGTTTTCAGTTTTGAGTTTTTAGTTTTTTCAGGACGGCATCAAGCACGCCATTAACAAATGCGGGTGACTTATCAGTGCTGAACTTCTTGGCAAGCTCGATGGCCTCATTTATCACAACTCTGGGCGGAATATCGGGACAGAATTTCAACTGATAAACCGCCAATCTCAAGATGCTTTTGTCAACGGGTGAAAGCCGGTGAAATTGCCACTTTATTGTTGAAGCAACAATCAGCTCGTCGCACTGTGCCAAATTTTCCCACGTTCCTTTCGTCCAATCCGAGGCGAGTTTGCGGACAAAATCGTCAGGGTCCGCTTCTATAAAGAACTCACCTAAAAGCTCGAGCAAATCCGGGCCCTGCACATCAAGTTGATATAATCCCTGTATTGTCAGTTCTCTGGCCCTTGTTCTTCTATCCAAGTTCATTGTTCGTTGTTCATTGTTCGTAGTCTACGAACTATGAACTCATAACTACGAACTACTTATCTGTTCCAACACGCTAACTGTTTCCATAGCCGTCATTACTGCGTCGGCACCGGCGTTGCCCATTTTCGTTCCGGCCCTTTCGATTGCCTGTTCGAGTGTCTCGCAGGTGAGAACACCGAATATAGCCGGTACGGCTGAATCGTAGTTGATTTGTCCGATACCCCTGACTACCTGCTGACAGACAGAATCGTAATGGCCGGTCTGACCCCGTATGACCGCGCCGAGGCAGATGACCGCGACGTACTTGCCACTCTGTGCGAGCTTCTTTGCAGCTATCGTAATCTCACAGGCACCCGGCACCCAAACTACGGATATTTGTTCATCAGCAGCGCCGTGACGCCGGAGACAATCTATCGCACCGGCAAGGAGCTTAGCGGTTATGAATTCGTTGAACCTGCTGACTACAACAGCGTAAGTGCCTTTGCCGGCTGTTAGCCGGCCTTTTATTTCTTTAATCATAGTTTCACTTCTCCAAACAATATTCGGTGGGTTCCCGTTTTGCGATCCGGCCAAGGCCGGACAAAATGGGGTCCCTGTACTGAGACGGTACTAACGAACTTAGATTAGTTTGCGCTCCATCTGACAGCCCCACATTATAAGACTATGGTGGGCTGTTTTCCAGAAAAACAGCCCAGCACCAAAAGAGCTTCGGCTCACGCCGTTTTGGTGCCGGGGGCTAACCTATGCAATTGTAAGAGCTTATAACCCGGATTACCAGCAAAATTTTACTGCGGGCAAAAAGGCCTTACAGCGGCAAAAAACCGCTAACTCGACGGTACTTTATAGGCGATAACGGCGTTGGATAATCTGTTGGGCTCCCACTTTGCGCCTTATTGCAAAATGGGCCCCTACTTGCTGAGGAAAAAAGGGACGTGTTATATGGTCTTCGAAGAGATGGCATTTGGCTCCTATGATAAAGCCGAGCGTAAAGCCCGCAAGGCCTTTGAGCTTTACGAAAACGGCAAAATATCACAAGCCCTTCTGGAGCTGGAAGATGCTCTTGAGATAAACCCTTCGAACGGCTCATGGCATTTCAACAAGGCGCTTGCGCTGGACGCCATTGACCAATTCGATGATGCAATAGGCGAATACGAAATTGCGCTTCAGCTAAATCCCAGCGATTTGGAGATATTAAATTCGCTGGCGGTCGATTATACCCGGACGGGCCAGTATGACCTGGCTATCGACACTTTCGAGCACATCCAGAAACTTGACCCCAAGTTTGAACCCTGCTACTGCAATCGGATAATTACTTATACCGAGATGGGGCAGCACGATTTGGCCGAGCAGATGTTTTACCTTGCGCAGCAGATAAATTCGGACTGTGCGTTGTGCTACTATAATATCGGTAACAGTCTTTTTGCTCGTGGCCAGTACAAGAAAGCCGTTCGCTGCTGGCTAAGAACGGCTGAACTTGAGCCGAGCCATCCCCAAATCAACTATCGAATCGCCCAGGCTTACTGGTCCGCGGGCGAGAGCGGACATAGTCGTGAGCATTTCCTGGCGGAGCTTCGTGTCAACCCGGGGAACGTTGAGGTTATTCTCGATTTCGGTTTGTTTTTGCTCGAGGGTGGCGATATCGAATCAGCGAAGGAAAAGTTTAACAGGATACTTGAGCTTAAGCCGGATTTTGTACCCGCCTTGTTTTATCTCGGAGAGATTGCTTTTAACAAAAGTGATGTAGACAGAGCGGAGCAACTATTCAATCAGGCCTTGGAAAAAGACAACGCGCTTCCCGGGCCGTGCTATAGACTGGCGCAGTATGCGTTAATGAGAGGGAATAAGAAAGAGGGGAAAGCTTATCTGGTTGCCGAGCTTCAAGCTTCTCCTGAGGACGTGGACACCTTGGTCTCTATAGGGTCGATGTTTTTGACTATCGGCGACCTCGATTATGCGACACATTGCCTGCTGAGAGCTGTCGATATGGATTGTGCTAATGCAGACGCCTATTACTATCTCGGTCTTGCGAGCGCTATAAAAGGCCGGTTTGAGGATGCTGCGGAGTTTTTCGCCCATACGCTCGATATCAGGAGTGAGCACGTTTTTGCTTTAAGAGATTCGGCTTTTGTTTACCTGGCAATGGGCAAATTGGCCGATGCTGCGGAGAAGATTAAGAAGGCGAGGGTTTTAGGAGGTGACGATTCGCAGTTAAGGGCGCTTGACCGGAGAGTTCGGATGATTAAGATAACAGAGCGAATAGCGGATTTTCTTTGGCGCTTGCGGCCTCGATTTATCTCGTATCTCGTATCCCGTATCTCATATCTGGTATCACGCTTCACACATCACGGTTGAGGTTATTAACATTCACGCCCCCGGAACCATCGCAGCTGGAGGGTCTGCAGGCGGTCTGTTTTCGTCAAGTCCGGCGACGACCGGAAGATTAAGAAACAATTTGCAAAATTTTGCCAAATGCACTAATCTATTGGTCTGGGCCGAGTGGCGGAATGGCAGACGCTGGGGACTTAAAATCCCCTGCCCATAATAGGGCGTGTGGGTTCGACTCCCACCTCGGCCATTA
>JAUXAH010000122.1 GCA_030614945.1 Phycisphaerae bacterium | reverse complement strand
GTCGAGCCGGTTACGGGGTTCATATCGATTGAGGACTGACGGGAAAAAGGTAAATGATAAATTGGAAATTGAAAACTCGAACTCTGCTGCCGATAGGATTGGACATAGGTCATAATTCTGTCAAGATGATTCAACTGGTCAGAAACGGGGGGCAGATAAGCGTTCTTGCAGCAGATAAAGTTCGCATTGACCCCGGTATAGACGGTGATGGGGAAGAAAGAAGAAGCTTTGTCATTTCGGCGATAAAGCAAATGCTGGCGAAGGGCAGCTTTCGCGGACGAAATGTTGTCTCGTGTCTGCCGAATGACAGATTGAAAATAACGAGTCTGCGATTGGCGGAGGCGGAGAGTGAGAAAATCGAGCAGGCCTTGAAAAAAGAAGTTTCGCAGCGTTTCGGACTGGACCCGGATAAGGACGCAATTAACTACGTTCTTGCCGGTAATGTTCGGCAGGGTGACGAAATTAAGAATGAGCTGATATTGTTTGCAGCAGATAATGAAGCAATAAAGAGCCACATTAGGATGCTCGAGGAAGCCCGGCTTAGACCTGTGGGGATAGATACGATTCCGTGTGCGTTGTTCAGGAGCTTTGAGAGGTCGCTGCGGCGTCAGGAAGATAGAAAGCAGACGGTGGTTTTTGTGGATGTGGGAAGCCAGTTTACTACCGTGGTGTTTGGTCGTGGAGGAGAAATTAGCTTTGTTAAGCAGATACCGATTGGTGGGGAGAAATTTAATCGGGAAATCGCAGCAAGATTAGGTATTAGCGTCAGCGAAGCCGAGACGCTGCGAGGCAAGCTGAGAATGGAACGGTCGGCAAGCGCTGAAAGAGGCCTTTGGGTACCGGCATCAGGCGCAACGGAGCAAGGCAGCAGCGTTCCCATCCCTGCTTCTGCGGGGACGAGTTTACCCCTGCAAAAGCAGGGGCAAGGAGGGCAAAATGGGGGCGTTCTCGACGCATCGACACGGCAGGTTATGGTTGATGCGGTAGGGGTAGTTGCCGAAGAGCTGGCAAGAGAGATATCACTGTGTTTTAGATATTATACGGTAACATTCAGGGGCAGGCGTGTGGAGCGAGCGGTTTTTGCCGGCGGGGAGGCATACGAAAATATTTTGCTTAACGTTTTGAGGCGCCAATTGACGGTTGAGATTGAGGTGGCTCAGCCGTTGAAGGGCTTTGATATGATGAATATAAATTTTGATAGTGACAGGCGAGGCTTGCTTTGTGAGTGGGCGGTAGCCGTGGGGCTCAGTCTTAAGGGCTGGGACGGAGATAATTGATTCCGTTCCGTCCAACGGACGCCGGATATTCGATTTTGACTTATGAGAGAAATTGATTTTCTTCCAAACTGGTATACAAGCGGGAGGCGGCGGCAGATTAGTTATCGCACACAATGCGTCGCTCTGGGCGGTGTATTTGTGGTGATGTTGGCGTGGAACTTTGTTGCCGGTCGCTCGATTTCAAAAGCCACGGCAGAGCTTGCTCAGGAGACAGCGAGACAAGCGGAGGCGGAAAGTGCATCACGAGAATTCGCCGCCATTAAAAGCGAAGTGACAAGGTTGCAGAAAAAAGTGAAATCCATAGAAGAGATTGATTCGAAAATTGATGTCGCAAGCGTTTTAGCGGAGATGAGCTTTTTGGTTGGTGAAAAGATAGTGCTTAACAAAGTGGAATTCAGCGCCGAGAGGATTGCAGACAAGCAAGGGGGCAGGCCGGACAGTGGTTCTGCGGTAAGAGTATCTCGGCCTAAATTTGGCCGAAAAGGCGCATCGTTTGTGGGTGACGTCAGATTTAAGGTGGTGATAGGCGGGATGGCGGCAGATGCGGGCGATATAGCGGCATTGATATGCAAGTTGGAAGATTCGCCCTATTTTTGTCAGGTTTACCCATCGTTTTCACGAAACAGGAAGATGAAAGTGAGAGCCGGAGAAGATTTGCAGGTAAGTGAGTTTGAGATAAGTTGCTATCTGGCGAATTATCGTGAAAAGTAAAAAAAATAACCGCGGAGAACGCAGAGAGCGCAGAGAAAGAAATTAAAATTAAAAACTCAGCGGCTTCAGCGGCCTCTGCGGTAAAAAAAGTAAAAGGTAAAAATGGTGTTTCGCGGAAGACAACAAATAGCGATATGTGCTGTAGCTGTAGCAATGGTGGGCGGGTTTGTGCTGCTTCGGTATCTGCCTTTGCAGAAAAGAGTAAAGGCCATCGGGCAGAAAAGAGCTGCGCAGACACTTGCTGTTGCTGAAGCATGGCGCCAGAGCGGACAACTGCCGGTCCTCAAAGAGCAATTGCAGAAACTGCAAAGGGCGGTTGGAAACCATGAGGCAAATATACCCGCGCAAATGGCCCTTGGCGAGTTTTTGCACAGAATCGCTAATTTGATGAATGAGCATCATCTAAAAGAGCAAGTGATTGCGCCCGGTAAGGAGATAGAGGTGGATGAATTGAACTGTATACCGGTGGAGATGCAGTGTAAAGGAAGATTGAAACAGATATTCGAGTTCTATGGACGAATGCAGGAACTGGACAGATTGGTTCGGATTGAGCAGGTGAAACTTGTGAACGATAACGATTTCAGCGGCGAAGTGAGTATGCAGACAAAGGTGTTCATTTATTACAGGCCGGAGGCCAGGCAAGGATAAGGACGCCCCAAACGCAAAAAATGGCATTTTGGAGCCCTGAGAAGATATGAAGCAAAATGTGAGAAGTGATGGCAAGGGAGCCAACAGGGTTTTTAGCCGATTAGCGGCAGAGAAGAAAAAGAGCATTGTGGCATTGTGCTTGATTGCACTGATGGGCTTTATGTGGGTCAGAGTGCTCTTGAGAAAGACGCCGGAGAGCGCCGAGGCGGCAGTGGCGGACCAGGATATGAAGCAGTCAAATTCGCAATTAAAAATATCTTTTATAGAGCTGCCAAAAGTTGCAGGCCGCAATGATGCACTTACGAGGGACTTTTTTGCTGCAGACGACTGGCAGAGCTTTATGAGTGGTGGAGAAGTAAATGTTGTTTCAAGAGATGGTGATGAAGAAATAGTCAAGCGGGTTGCAGAGAAACTAAAGCTGGAGGCAATAGGGTTGGGCGAAAATCCCCAGGCCTTTATCAATGATAAGCTGTTAGCCGTGGGGGACAAATTGCTCGTTGCCGAAGGAGCCGATACGTATGAATGTGAAGTAGTTGGAATTGAAGAAAAGACGGTGTTTATAAGATGTGGAGAAGCAGAAATAACGTTGAGACTTACACAGGCGTCAGTAACTGATTATTGATAAAAAGATTAAAAATAATCAATAGTCAATAATCAATACAAAAGAGGAGGTAAATTATGTATTGCGAAAAAAAATCAAGTTACAAAATCAAGAACAGAAAAGATTTGTTCGTATGGGGCTTAGTATTGGTTGTGATGGCGGCGATTGCGGTTGGCAGCACTGGACAAGGCCCGATTGGGGCTGGTGCCAATGAAAGCATCGGTCGTGCAGATGTTGGTGTAAGCGTAAGTGGGAAGATTCAGTCGATTAGTTTCAATAAGGATTTGAGAATCCAGGATGCCCTTCGGTTTTTGGGGGGTCGGTATCAGAAAAACATTGTGCCTTCACCGAGAGTTGACGGGGTATTGGGGTTTACGAGCCTTTATGATGTAACCTTCGAAGAAGCTATGGATGCGATTCTGGGCACGAACTTCAAATACGAACAGACCGGCAATCTAATCAAGGTATACAGCAAAGACGAATACGAAAAGTTCAAGGAAGACGAGAGCCGAATGATACACAGGGTCTTCACCTTGTACTACATCACTGCCGCAGAGGCGGAAAAGCTCATAAAGCCGGTGCTGAGCACTCCTCATGGCGTAGTCCAGGCCAGCACTGCCGCTGTGTCCGGTATATCAATGGACGAAAAAGGTGTATCCGGCGATGTCGGCGGCGATAGTATGGCACTGCACGATACTATTGTGGTGTATGACTATCCTGAAAACATCGCTAAGGCCGAAGAGGTAATAGCTTCGCTTGATGTCAGGCCGAAACAGGTGCTTATCGAGGCAACGATTCTCAGCGCCACCTTGACCGAAGGAATGTCGCTTGGCATTGACTTGAACCTGTTAGGTGGTGTCAGCCTGGACGGTACCGCGGCAACGCCGGACCTTACCTCTGGCGACACAGTTTCCAGAGGTACCACTGCGACTACGCCTATCGCGCAAGTAGCCGCGGGAGTTGTCGGTTCGGCACTTGAAACCTCCGGTTTTGCCGGTGTGGGAGGCGACGGACTAAGAATAGGCATAACCAGCGGTAATGTTACAGCGTTTATAACGGCGTTGGAAACTGTTACCGATATCACGGTTCTTGCTAATCCCAAGATACTCGCTTTGAATAAGCAGCTCGGAACGGTCTTTATTGGCTCTAAAGTTGGCTACCGTTCTCAAACCACACAAACGGAGATTGGGACGACTGAGAAAGTTGAGTGGCTCGATATTGGCACCAAGCTGTCTTTCAGACCCTACATAGGCAATGATGGCTACATCAGGATGGACATTTATCCGAAAGACAGCTACGAAGGCGAACGTGTTGATGGCATCCCGACTGAGACAAAAGCAGAATTGATCACGAACGTAATGGTTAAAGACGGCCAGACTATCGTAATTGGTGGTCTGTTCAGAGACGATGTAAGAACGACACGGAAACAGATTCCATTACTTGGTGACCTTCCGCTTGTCGGGGCGGCATTTAGAAGCACGACCGATAGCAACATACGACAGGAAATAATTGTGATGCTTACGCCCCATATCATCACCGAGTCGGAGGACACTGAGGCAGAAGCGAGAGCGGCCGACATCAGTCGTAAACGGTATGGCGCCCGTATGGGCCTGCAGTGGGCCGGCAGAGCGAGATTGGCAGAGGACCGTTACACCGAGGCCGTGAAACACTACCTTGATGGTGATAGCAAGACTGCGCTGGATAAAGTTAACTCAGTACTCGAACTTCGCCCGACATACCTGGAGGCGCTCCGGCTAAAAGAAAGGATTATCAGCGAAACAGCCCCTGATGGCGCGGCAACAATAGAAAGAGTTATGCTGGATGTTATTGAACGGGAAGAGGCGAACAAGTGGATGAGAAGATAACGGATGACGGATGACAGACGACGGAGAAAATTGAAGGGAAATTTAAGATGCTGCGGAAAATAACAATCGCGGCGATAACAGTCGTGCTGGCTGTCTGTGCGGGCTGTGAGTCGCAAGCACAGAGTAAAAGAGCTGCCAGGCAAAGATGGGACAAGACGTCCGCTCGAATAAAGCTAATGCTCGCACAGCAACAGGCAGAGGCGGGAAACTATGACCGGGCAGTCAAAGCCGTACAAGAGTGCCTTAATACCGACCCTAACAATGCTGCAGCTCGGGGGCTGTACGGAAAGCTGCTTTTGGAAAATGGTCGGCGCAATGAGGCAATTGGGCAGCTTAGTTTTGCTCTCGAATTGGATGAAAAGCTCCACGAAAGCTGGTACTGGCTGGGTGTAGCCGCAGAAGAAAACAGGGACTACGAAAAAGCTTACACGCATTACGAAAAGGCCCTGTCGCTGGAACCGACAAACATCGATTACATCCTTGCCGTTGCCGACGTACAGGTTGCCCGGAACAATTACTCCGAGGCCGCAAAGCTGCTGACCCGGAAAATGTCGGCCCTGCCGCGCGATGTGTCGTTGAAAGTCGCAGCGGCGGAATTGATGGGCCGGACGGGAAAAAACGAGCGGGCTATCGAGCTTTACAAGCAAGCAATGCTTATGACAGGCGATAATGGTGACATAGCTGAAGCGCTTGGATACTGCTATGTATTCAGCGGCAAGTGGAACGAGGCGGCAGAGATTTTTGATAGTCTGTTCAAACAGTGCCGGGATGAGCAGAAAAAGAAATTGTATCTGCAAGTGACGGCACTGTGCAGTATGAACGGCGGCCAATATGGCAGG
>JAUXAH010000598.1 GCA_030614945.1 Phycisphaerae bacterium | reverse complement strand
CTGAGATATAGAAGCGGTGAAAGAGGGTGTCGCCGGTTTCGAGCTGTTCCGTCAGGTTGGGGGTGTCCCAGACGTACCGGTAGCCGCAAAAGACGGGCGTGCCGCGGACCGTTTTCCAGATTTCGTGCTGGGTGGGCCGGTAGGTGGCCCAGGACATCCAGAGGTGGGCGGCATTGTTGGTGGAGGCGTACACCCGCAGATCGGTGTAGCCTGGCTCGTGCCCGGTGCCGACGATGATCCACCATCCCATGTTTCATCCTCAGGTCTCCAGGGTCATTTTGTAGCCGGTGAGATCAAGTTCGCAAGAGTCGTTGACCTGGCCGCCGGGGAAGTAAGCGTAGAGTTTGTCGAGGTGGAACATGATTAGGGGAATGGGGCCCCCGACCCACTCTCCTGCGGCGATGGCGCGTCGTTCTTCGAAGCAGTAGGACCATACACCGCCTCTGAGCATTCGAAAGAGGAGGCCGGTGGTGGGGCTCGTGCTGTTTTTAGCCCAGGCGTTGGTGACGACCCAGACGTCGGCGGAGTCGGGTGTGTGAGAGGGGATTTTTCCGTCTGCTCCGTCGATGTTCATGAGGCGGTGGCTGAGCAGTGGCTGTTGGACAGTGAAGACTTGGTCCATGCCCCGGACTAGGAGGCGGTCGAGGGCTTTGGATTCGAGCGCATCCTGGAGGTCGTCGATCTTCTGCAGGGCGGTTAGCTGGTTGGCCTGGGCTGCGGCGCTGGCGGCGCCGTCGGGGAGCACTGAGTGTTCGACTCGAACGACGATCTCATCGGTGTCGATGCTGTGAAGAGCACTCAGGAGGGCGGTCAGATCTGAAAGAAAGTCGCGGGCTTGGGTCAGGAGATCTAGGAAGTCGCCCATGCTGGCCTCGTGGAGGTTGCCATAGACGCCGGAGACCATGAGATCTCGGGCGGTTCTGGGGATCCCCACCGCGAGCTCGCGGTAGGCTGAGAGAGCGTCCTCGCCGACCAGGGAGTAGGCTTTGACGATGGCCCCAAAGATCAGGGCGGCAGCGAGGGACGCGGCGGTCTGGTTGACAGGGCGGTACTTGGGCCATGCCCTGACGCAGGGCAGGCCCCGCCACAGGTAGAAGTCGAGTATTCCTTTGAGCCCTCGGATGATCTCAAGGGAAGGGAGCGCATCGATTCGGGCCATTAGTTTCCAGTGACTGTGACCTGGGTGCGGTCTGCGATGGAAGTGAAGACCCGCAGGTCGGAGTCTCGTCGCCAGGCGGCCCAGATGCCGACTTGGTAGTCGCCATTGGTGGGTACATCGATGGAAAAGGCATAGGGAGCAGAGTCTTCAGAGCCGAAGTAGGTGGTGCGAATGATGACGGGGCTGGGGTCACCATCTTCGACGGCGGCGCCCTCCACTTCCAAGAGAGTGTAGCCTGG
>JAUXAH010000011.1 GCA_030614945.1 Phycisphaerae bacterium | reverse complement strand
CATATTCATATTGCCAATCTAGCAAATCGAACATTTTTGCCCATCGCGCCTCTATTCTAGAACGATATCGTCTTGATTTGTAGTTTGTAGGTATTCCAGATAATTTCATAAGTTATTTCTCCCATAAAAAACACCCAACGCGCCGGATCTGGACTGGGCAGTAGAGAATCGCGACGCGCGGGTATAAATAATCTGTTTGGTAGGCTGCCCAATCCATACTGCATTTTAGCAACTTTCTTTACACTAAGTCAAGCATTTTTAGATAAATTCAATCCATTTTCAGAAATTACTTCTCCGCCCTGCTTTTCAAGTAAGGCAACCAATCGCTCAGCCTGCTCTTTCGACGTGGGCAACAAGCGGATATTGATGAAATCGTAATTGCCTTCTACCAAGATGCTGAAAGGCGAAGGATTCCCTGGGTTGGGCTTCCTTGGCCGCTTGACGATGTACTTATCATCCCGGCGATTGCCCCGGAATTTACCCTGTAATCCAAGTCGGAGCATACAATTCTGAACGGTATGGTACGCTATGTCTAGCTTCTCGGCTACGGCAATACAAGTCAATCCGCTCTCGCGGAGCTCGATGATTCGTTCGTCATATTCGTGTTTGTAATATCCGCTCATTCAATTTCCCTCCACAAAAAGTCTACCTTGATCTACTTCAGCAGCAATTCGTTTTTGAGCCATCTCGCAATATTCTTTCGAGAGCTCGAATCCAATGAAGTCTCGGTCGAGTCTGTACGCTACCAAGGCCACAGTTCCTGAGCCCATGAATGGATCGAGAACGAGGCCCGGTACGGTTTTGGCATTGCAGTTGCATTCAGCTTTCCAGCCTATTGTCTGAGTGGGATGTTCGTTTAACCATTTTTGTAAATCCCCACCTCTTATTTTGCTTTCATTTACTCCTTTATGCTTACCATGTACTCTTGTATCTACATAAGGAACTTTTGCTTTTTCAACTATCCTCACCCACGGCCTCCCGCACTCGCTGCAATATCCCCGCTCGCTTGTGCCGGCCAGGATACAGGGCTCGACCAGCTTCTCAGGAAATGTAGCGAAATGTGCGTCGGGCATGGGCTGCGTCGCAATCGTCCAGACAGTACGCTTGTTGCGGCCTTGATTTTCTTGAATATTTCTGGTATCTTGGCGCATATGGGAAGGCATAAAGGTTCCCTTAACAAAAAAGGGCGCACTCGTTTCATTAAAATGCAATGCGAGCAATGCGGGAAAGCCTTTTGGCGTTATGCGAGTCAGTTGTTCTTCAGGCCTAACTTGAAGCATATTTTTTGTTGTCGCGCTTGTTCCGATCAATGGAATAGTATTCACCGGATTGGCCCCAATAGCCATACTTGGCGCGGAGGCCGTATTGATTATCGTGGCCCTAATTGGAAAACCGCCCGTCGCCGCGCCTTGGAGCGCAGTGGTTATATCTGTGAGCGATGCGGTATTAGCACAAGGCTCCAGGTTCATCACATATTGCCGTTCCGTTTGTTCGACAATTATCTCAAAGCAAATGCACTTGACAATCTTCAAGTCCAATGCCTTCCGTGTCACCGTGCCATTGATGGTTATCTCCGGCTTACGAAAGTCCAACCTCCCGCGCAAATTCGTCGTGACATTATTTGCGTTCAATGCGGAGCGCATTTCTGGAGTCAAAGCGGAACCGCCAAGCGCTGCGCCGTTTGCAGTCCCCGCCGAAGCAGACTCTCGAATAGCTAAACTATCATAAAAATATCTCGGATTCTTCGTCATCAAAAACAGGTATTCATGGGCTTTTGTCGGGCGATCAGTTACGCTCTCCGGCATGGGATTCGGTTTTTCCCAAATAATATCCCTGTCACAATTTTGCCGCACTATTTCCATTTCTTCGCCGCAGCAAGGACATAACCAAGTTTGTTTTTCTACGATATCCGATCGGAGATACCATCCATCGGCTTGGAGCGCGAGGGCAAGGCGCCAGGGTTGGCCAATCAAGTCTTTGGCTCGCATATCCTTTGGCTGTTTTTTCCCTGAATGAATAGCCATACCACTTTGATCTTTAGGGTTTTGGAATCCGCTCCGATTATTTCCTGCTGGACCACCATAAGCATCCCCCATATTAAGCCAAAGACTACCATCAGGCTTCAGCACCCGTTTAATCTCATGAAACACCTGTGTAAGCCGAGCGATATATTCTTCGAGAGTGGACTCGAGACCGATCTGACCATTCACATTATAGTCCCGGAGGCCCCAATAAGGAGGACTCGTCACGCAGCAATCTATGCTGTCACCCGGCAGCCCGCCCAATCCCTCCAATACATTACAGCAGATTATTTTATTGCGCTCGATCATTTTTTCTCTCGTTTCATCTGTTCGATCGTCGGACAACCACGGCGACAAAAAGCGCCAAAACACCTATGCCTAAAATAATCAGTATGCCGAACCACAAGATTTTTTGAATGATGGTTGCGTCCATCAATTTCCTCCTATTTTCAACCCGGCATATCATCGTTCGTACCTAGAAGAGCGAAACCGACTCCAGGCTCAAGATTGTTTCTGTCAAAATTTTCTTTCCAAGCCGGGCAATGACCGTGTGTTTTCACATGAATTGTTCCTGTAAACACATGACATGCTCTATATTTTTTATCGAAAGTTTCACTAGAATAAAAGCAATTCTTACACTCTTCCTTTTGCATTTCTATTTTCCTCCTTGCTTTCCTTGCGCCCGCCTCCCCTTCTTTGCTTTTCTCGCGCGCCTCGCTCTAATGGCCAGTTCTTTTCGATAAGCGTCTGTTTTAGATTTCATTTGATTTTCCTCCTGTTCGTCATCACCACTGAATCAGCACACCCTCAAAAGGCAGGCCGTATCGTTTGTCGAACCAATCCCGCATTTCTAGCCATGAGTCGAAGCCGTCTCGCCGTGCGAACACCTCTAAAAGCGTTCCATCAACCCAATCCTTGCCCTTCCATCTGACTCCAAATATTTCGATACGGATGTGTGTTACTCGCTCGCACAATGCACTGCATAGCAGCCTACACCGTTTCGTCCGCATGCCCGTGTAGAGATACAGCGTATCCCCCGGTTTGATGGGCCTCTTCCAGACTCGCCGGATCGTCTGCCGCTTCTTTGTACTCTCGACTAGCTCCGCGAATCGCTCCTGAAAGTTTAGTGCCGGCATATTTACCTCAAAAAAACAGGACGAAAGACATGACTGGGAGGGTATGCCCTCCGTCCTGCCGTAATAACATCGCCACATGACGATGTGTGCGCCAAGCAACCGCCAACGACGGTTTGCGCCCAGCTATTGGGCCAGGTAGGACTTGAACCTACGATGTTTAGCCTGTGGCACCTGGTTTACAGCCAAGCTCCTTCGCCCCTCGGTCACTGACCCATTGGCCCATGTTGCCGGGGCTTCCACCCGGCTCCGTGCTCATGTCGGCGCACTCTCGGATTGCATTCCGCAGCCATACACACAATCCACGTCGCTCTCAGGCGATGCTCGAACGGCTTTCCGTAGGCTACCGAGCAATAGGGAATGACACGAATCGAACGTATATCTCCAAGACTGGCAACTGATCGAGAAGCCGTCGCCTTGGCGCATATCCACCGGTACGAGGCGCCTCGCCCGAACGCTCATGCTGCATCCCCTTAAAGGCCGCCGCAGTGAATGCACGTTTCGCTTATCGGTGCCTGGGCTTTCACCCGGCCCACCGGAGAGCCGCTACCCTCTCCGCTTTTCACACTGCAACGGCAATTGGAGACGACAGGACTCGAACCTACCTGGCAGGGGTTCGCGACTTCCTGCCTGCCATGACGTAACCACACGCCTCGCCCCCAAGCGGGAGTGTCCGACGACTCCCGCCATCTACCAATCTGCTTGCGCCATTACAGCGCACAAGGCATCGATCTTTCCTCCTCGTCAAATATTCTCCACAGGATCCACCGTGGTCCTGTTGTGCGCTCCCGGCTGCCGGCAACGCCGGGGTCTCGGGATACGCTCATGTCACTATCCTGCATTTCATTCTCGCATATAGATTAGGATGATTCCTTTGATATTTCGCATGGTTAGCCTCTGTTTTCGGCCCTAAAATAGCGCATTTCCATCCAACGGGGATTAGATCAAAATATTCTTCTGGCTCAACCGTCTCAAAAATTATCGCACCAAAAGGTGCCTGGTCGATATGCTTCTCGCACCAAATTTTGAAGTCCTCTCGCGGAAACTCAAAATCAGCGATGTGCATTGGGATCAGCTCTTCGCAGCATTCGCATTTGTGAGAATAGCAATCGCACATATTAGATCTCCTCCGCCCTCGCAACAGCATCCTCAAGCGTCTCTTTCAATCCTATCCAGCCCACAGGAAATGGCTTTCGCTTCAGCGCCATTTTGCAAGCTGCGAGAAGCCCGTCCCGCTGCGATTCCAATTCTGTTATTCGATCGTCGAGAAAAAGCACCGCCTTGGCATGTTGACTCAAATACCACTTCTGCTTTTTCATCTCGCGAACACAGCAGATTGTTATCTGGCACGTTTCTTTCGGCGTCATGGTGTTTCCTCCGCCTTGGCAACTGCCGCTTCCCACGCTCTTCTAGCCCGATCCAATTCATCGAGTAATTTTTCCGGCGGCTTTTTTTCCAATCGGTAACATGCCAAGAGACATTCAAGAACCTTGATTCTCGCCTGTCCTTCGTTAAGCAGTTCCGGCGCCGCGGCGATCAAATGGGCGTTGGCTTCGGTAGTATGATTGGCAATTCCCACATTACAGATGACCTGACTGCGACCATGTTCGATGTGAAATTCATGAGAACTGCCCATGCCATTAGACCAGACGACTTTTCTTCTTGCGACTCTCCATGGTCCTGATGTATGTTTCATGTCACCACCTTCTCCGCCTTGGCGATAACTTTTTGTATCTTCTTGATTGTTGTACCAAGATGTTGACCTCTTAATTTTGCGATAACTTCCTTGCACACTGCAAGCAAATCCGGCAGCGCCGTTATCGCCTGGGCGATTTCTCGCGTCGCTATCGATTCGCAAACTAAAAAACCGCCGTAATAATCGACATCATCATGTCCGGCGCCGGGCTTCTTACCCGTTCTGCTATCAGCGACAACCGTGCCGCCGTGTTTTCCAAGTCTCCACGATCCTAGTTTGTGCGTTTTCATGGTGTTTCCTCCTGGTTTGCAAACTCCGCCATTTCGATTTTCTGCGAAATCATCTCCTGAGCGTCCTGACTGTGTGTAATCACGAGCGTATGCCGGCGTCCACTTTCCTCGTGCGCCGCTTCGAGCATCCGAAAATAGGCCAGTCGTGCATCTGGATCTAAGGCGCCGTCCGATTCGTCCTGCATCACCGTGAAAAAGCGCTGTCCTGTATTTTCATCTCGGACGATTCCAAAAGCGTCGTAGATCGCGCGTATCACCCAGACCGATTCCCCGCCAGAAATGTTGGATATTTCAGTCCAAGTATCATCTCGCACGTCATGAGCGAAGATCAGAAAATCTTCAATTTGCTTTCGCTTGCTGCCACTGCCGCCTATGCGAGTCGTCCTGAATTCGACCTGGTTGAATGGATTACCTTCTCGTTTTTCGGCATTCCACGGATTACATTCGAAAGCTATACCAAGCAACTTGTTCGCAACTTTGGCGATTCCCGGACCCATGGCATCAAGCTCCAGAGCCTGTATTCCGTCGGGTCCACACGCTCGCATGAGCCAAGTCCAATCAGCGATGTCGGTTTGCTTTTCCTCGATCGACTGTCTGATTTCTTGCAACTCTTCAGACTGTTTTTCAAGTTCGGCAATCTGATCTTCAAGATTCTTCTGCTCGACTTCGAGGCCTTTGACCTGCTCCCGAGCTTCGATGTATTTTGCCTTGGCGTTTTCGTAATCAGTGCAAGCATCTCGATGTTTCATTTCAAGCTCTGGATCGATCTTCATTTTTAATTCCAGAATCTCACTTTCCAACACGCAAACTTCAGTCGTAAGTTGGGTAACCCACTTCTCGTTCTCAGCGATCTTGATAGCGGCTTCCTGGGCCTGAGCGAGCGTTTCTCGGGCAGAGTTGATAGGGACGCGAGCGATGCTCATCTTGACGCCGTCAAATGCTTCCTCGTCAAATTCCGGCAACTCTGGCCACACCGGTTCGACCGGCTCGACAATCCCGGCTTTCTGTCGATCGAAGGCGTCGATCTGCTTGTCGCAATCGACAATCTCTTTTTCAATCTCGAATTCCTCTGATTGTATCTGCTTTAGCGCCAACAGATCGTATTCGCGCTTGTCTCTTAGATCGTCCAGCATTCCTTCAGGTAATATCTGCCGGCATGTCGGACATTTCTCATCAAGCGGTTTTTCCGTTTTTTCGATTAAATTTGCGATATTTGCTAGCAAAGTGGCCTTTTTCGTCGAAAAATCAGCCTTTTCTTGCATTTTTTCGGTTTTTTGCACATCGACCTTTTTGCCAGCCGCATATGCAATATCGACAGCGTTTCGATGCTCAGCAAGGAGTTCCTCTCGTACAGCAAGGATTCCGGCTTTTTCTTCATTGAGTTTCGCCTCCTGCGCTTTCAGGGATTCATACTCCACGATCTGTTTTTCAGCTTCCGGCTTTCCTTCAAGAGCTGCCGCATATTCCCGATTCCCGTCACAAAGATCGTCTCGTTCATATTCGATCTTTTTTTGCTCTTCTTTCTTGCTATCGATTTTTTGCTGAAGAATTCCTTGTTGCATCGATTTTTCTTCAAGATCGTCTTTTACTTTTTTCGCCTGCCTGCCGGTAATCTCACGCCCAGTCAAGATTTTCTCGGCATCTATCAATTCATAATCAATCCCTGCCAATTTCATTTTTTTATCTGGAAGTGCGCTAACGAGTACTTCCAGAGTTTCCGTTCGTCCCTGGTCTTGCAGTACAGTCTCTGCAAGAGTTTTACCGCTTGCCTTGCTGTCATCGGCATACGTTTGCAGATAATCCAATCCACTGAGCTCCCGGAAGATTGCCTTCTTTTCTCCTTTCGTTGCTTCGGATAGGGCGGGATATTTTTTCGTGTTTTTCTGTGAGACGTAGGTGCCGCGAAGAAAAAGCTCCTTGCTACCATAGGGTTCAACAATTTTGGCCGCATAGCTCGCCAACCGACCATCGGTGAGTGGCTGTCCATCGCGATATAGATGATACTCGCATTTGCCAGTCTCATTTTGACCATCAATCTGAATGAAAGCCCGGTATCGCAAATCGGTTTTTTTGTCGGTAAAATATAAATCACGCCAGGAATCCGCCAAGTCGAAATGATCCTGAAGAGTGCCGGACTTGTCGGCCATGTCGGGGAATGGCTGCAGGTTTCGAAAAAGCGTTGTTTTACCGGTTCCGTTCGCGCCAATAAGGGCAATCACGCCAGGATCGTATTGATCGAAGTCAAGCCAGATTTCATCTAAACCGAGGCCTTTTCGGATTCCAGTCGCACCACGAAGACCCAGCTTGTCGATCACGATATGCAATCCATCACCGATCTCACCGGCAGCCCGCGCCTCGGCTTCAAGTTTATCTGCCTTGAACAAGATATCCTCAGTTACGGTTTCCCCGCTATTTTCGGCATAGATTTTAATTTTCTCTCGAAGGCCTTTGATTTTTTGAATCTCTCCGACCCGCACAGTTTCGGTGGGAATAACATCGATCGTGACGCGGGAACCAAGAAGAGCACCATGATAGAGCATCCATTCAAGGGCATCTTCCGCATCGAATAATACATGCTCAGGTATTCGCATACAAAGCCATGTCTGAAAATTGGCAATGTCGGCTTGGCCAACTTCGTCGAAATTGTCTGTGATGATTTTCTTTCTTGGCGGATGTGGAAAGGGAAAGCGTTCAGTACATACAGTAAATGAATCTTCAGTATAAACTCCAGGCAATTCCTTTTCGATCTCGATCAGATTAAATGTTTTCTGATCCATCTCCCCCCAATTCACGGGATAAGCGGACCCACCATAATATGCCGGCATATCTCCGATTTGCTGCGCCAGGTGAATATGTCCGAGAGCGTAGTAATCAGCGCCCACAAAGGCTAGATCATCGCGCCCAATCGTGATTTCACCTGACCGAATCACTTGCTCGTTGCACATAGTTGCGCCTTCGACATTGCCGTGATAGACGAACAGGCACGGAATATCAGGATGCTCTCTACGTTTGACTCCCATTCCAAGTAATAGCGATCTCATTCCGTCGATTATCGCGGCATTCGCCTCTTCGCGCCCCATCCGTTTGTCTTTGAGAAACCATTCTTTTGAGGGTTCGGGACAGCCGAGAATGAGGAGTTTGCCCCTGCAGGGACGATCGTCGAAATAATAATCTTCTACCCGATCGCTAAAAACCTCATTGCCAACAAGCAAATATTTATGGTGGGGATCAAGCACAGTAAATCCATGCTCTGCCTGCGTCTCCTGCAAAACATCGTAACAACCCATAATATCGTGCGTAGGCGTCCCCGTAACGGCTACGACGGGTGCTACATCCATCATCTGTTGCATCGTGCGCTGGAGCTCCGGGAGCCCGCTATTCGTCGTATTCTGAAGCGCACGGTCGAATAAATCTCCCGCGATAGCAAATAAATCGATCTGCTCTTCGCGGCCTTTTTCAATGACGGTCCGGAGCGAGATAAGCGCCTCTTCCTTTTTGTCGGGGCGGAAATGCACGTCGGATAGATGGATAATTTTGACTTGTTTCATTTCTTACCCCCTGCAGTTTTCAGCTTTCTTTCAAGCGCCTCTTTGTAATTTTTCAAGACTTCCACATCCTGACTATCTTTGCCTTCGAGTTTACCAGCGAGAAAATCCCTGAGCCATGTTTTGGTATCTTCGGCGGGGACCTCGGCAATTCGCTCTTCGAACCAGGAGCGAAGGACTTCCTGCTCAGTTGGTACCCGTTCTTTCGGCGGCTCCGACTTTGGTGAATCCTTCCAGGGAATATCATCGTCCAGGATTCCCGCAAGTTTCTGCTGTTCGCTTTCGGATTCTGTGTCGGTTTCTTCGGGTGCCGGTAGCGCTTCTTTCTCGGGAGTGACGTTGCGCTCTATGGACGGCCCAAAAATCTCTTCGGTAGCACCGAGAGCGTGCTTGATCGCAGCTCGGCGCATTTCGGGATCGGCGAGCATTTCCTGCGTGTTTACGGCAACGCGGCAAAATACCATCTGCCCGGTCTCTATTTCTCTAGGTTCGAAACTGGTAGCCATGCCGACAAGTTCTTTGATAACTTTCAAGCGGGCACCCGTGCCCGATCTCTGCCGAGCGAATTTTTTGAGCTCGAGCTTGTGGAGTTTTTTGGATTTATCGGTTTGATATTTGTCTGCTTGTTTTCCATTAAAATCCAATTCCGCCCGAACCTCTACATCGAATTCGTATTCGTGCGCTTGCGAAATGCGCCAGGTTCCATCAGGCATGCGTTTTTTGCCCTGGGCCCGACCGACATAAACATGGTCGCTTTCGGTGCGAGTAGAACATCCTGTTTCGACAAATGATACACCGGAAGCTTCGCCGATTCGATCGGCTATGTGGCTTTTTGGCATAAATTTGCCTTGAATGATGTGAAAGTCTTTTTTTTCAACCTTGAGTAGCGTAATCTCTGGAACGAATAGCGGATGAGTTTTCAAATCCTCATTGTTGACAAATACTAGAGCATTTTCGCCCCGGTATTTTTCGACGAGATTTACCGCTTCTAACTGTTTGGATTGAATTGCTGGTAGCTTTTCAGACATTTCATCCTCCATGAAAAGATAGCTAAAAGTCCGGGGAGAGCTGGACGACGCCCAGTAAGGTCTCTCCCCGGTGTCCATGGAGGACAGCCAGGCACCTTTTGCCCAACCGTCCTTCCTGGACTAAATGATAGAATCGCTTACGAGAGTCAGGCCGTGCTTGCGCACTTTCTCGACGAGCTTCGTAATCGCTCCGTCGAGAAGTTCACCCGCCTCATCCACTGTGGGAGCTTCAGCGGTCAGGTCCATTTGGACTGTTCCCTTGGCCGTTTGCTTCACTCCCATTCTCACCCGCGTTTCTTCGGTCATGCATTATCTCCTGTCTCAAAATAAGTTTGATATTCGTAATGCCTTTTCCAAATCATCTATTCGCGCCCTGAGCTGCAAAATAGCCTCGGTCATATCTCCTACTAGATTGTCTGGATGTGAAGCAATTGCCTCAAAATGATTCCAGTTTAATTCGCGTCTTTCATATTTTTTCGGCACAAGATCGGATATTTTATAACTCATGCGCTACCTCCGTCGTTCAATTTCGCGTTCGAGATCGAGCACGGCGCTTCCATCCTCTTCGCCTTCAAATTCCAGATCTGGCTGTGGGCTGTCAATCTGGAATCCGAGAGGCTTTCCGAAGAATCCTCCCAGTCCGGCCAAGAGCTCCGGCTCATATCGTGCCATTATTTTGACTTCGATAAATTGACCTTCGAGTTTGTCTTTTAGGGTCAATCCTGTGAGCGTTCCTTTTCCTTCCATCATGCATTTCCTTCCATGTCTTTCAATTCTTTTTCAAGTTCTCTGATTTTCTTAGTCATTTCCATAAGCTGCTTTATCCAGCATGTTTTTATCCACGCCGATAGTTTTTCTCTTTCTCTTCTCAAGTCCTCCAAATCGCTTTCTATCGCGCATTTGCGGCATAGATCACTTCCGCAATAATCATGATTGAGAGAAATATCTTCCGATTCTATTCCGCAACTATCACATTTAGCTGTCAATACCATTTTTATCTCGCTTCCCAATTCGTTCCTGAATCTTTTCTTTCAATTTATAATCCGCCGTCACAAGCAGGATACTATTCAAATCTACAAGCAACAGATCGTACGTAATTCTGACTCGCAGATAGCGGCAAGCGACGCGTCTCAAAGCCCGTGAAAACATTCCCGTGCGCTTCTTTGCTTGCCGATATCGCTGAGCCATGCGTTTCAAAGCCCAGGAAAATCTTCTCGTTCGCTCTTTGGCTCGCAGAAAACACTTGACACAATTATCACCGCGCTTGTATGTTTGGCAATCAGGACATTGCATTAATCCCGCTTCCTTTGTTAATTGCAGCCTTTTTTTCGCCAGTGTTGCCATTCCGATAGGCGCAGCACATAGCAATTCCAAATCATTTGCACGATGCCGAATAGTCGACGTAATTTCATTTGTCTTCCCTCCGCAATTCTTCCTCGATTTTCAGCCGTACCCAGGCGCTGAATTTTGCGCCTCGGCTATCCAGCCACTTACATAGCCGTCGGTATTTCTTCCGATCGACTACCGCCATGACTCTCATGTTGCTTGCTTTAATCAATGGTGATTTTCCCATTTTCAATTGCGCTGAGCAATTCGCCCCACCCGCGCTGTGTGATTTCGCCGGCCTTATTCAGGGTACAGATAACTCGGTTGCGGGCAACATCGTATTTGATGGCCGTAATAACTATCGGCTCCAACCCGGATACGTGCAAGATGTCGCCGATCTCAGGAGCACTTACCAAATGTCCGTTGCGAGTAGGCAGTCCCATAAAAGCCGGTCCGTACTTTTCGTTACGGTCTTTTTGCCCCGCCAATCTGACTCTGTTTGCTTCTGTCATGTTTATCATTATCATCTCCCGTATGCTTTTTCGTGCTGCAATATATGCAAACACCATCAACAAATACATGATACGAAAACGTTATTTCCATATCCCCGATTAGATCATAATATGTGCGCTTGCATTTACCCTTTTGTTGTTTTATTTTCTTATCCTTACGCACTGATCTTGACTCTTCGCAAATGGAAGCGATCTATGCCGGTGATATAAGCGAATGCCTTGACGTGTACGGTTTCGCCCTCGTGGAGGGTATGGAAGGAATCTTCCAACCAGGCTACCCGGTCGGAGTGCCAGCGATACTTTTTGTCGAACACGACGAACGGTGTCTCCCATTCCATCATTCCGACACAGGCCGTTCCGGTTCCGGTAACCGTCATGTCGGCGTCGATCTTCAATCCCTTCATGTTGCCCTCCATTTATAATATACTACACATGTTAGCACTTGTCAATACTTTTATTTGATGAATTGTGATTATTTTTACCGAAAAAGCTATAAATCTGTTACAATTTCAATTTAATAGGAATTCATCTCAGCAACACAGCGCCCAGTATCCCGCCTACCAAGATAGCGACTGGAATCCCGATCAGCGCGATCCCCTGCCAGGTCGAAAGTGCCTGAATCTCATTCTCCACTCGTTCCTGATAATCGGCGAAACTCCGCCCCAAGCTCATCAGCAATCCTGCCGATTTCTCCAACTGCCGTTCGCGCAGTTCCAATGCTTCCACGAGCTCGACTAACTGCGCTTTCTCCTTCTTGAGCTCGCTCTTCCGCTCTTCGTAGGCTATCTTCCGCTCGTTCAAGAGCTGCCTCTGCTCGCTGAATGCGTTCTCCATCTGCGAGTATTCGCTCTTCAGATCGAGCAAGGCTTTTTTCGTAGTGTTCAACTCTTTCTCGATAGAGAAGAGTGAGAGCGTTAAAATGTGCCTCTCTGACTCTAAGCTCGTCAACAACGTCGCCCACTTCGGCTGCTCGCTTGGCCAGAGACCGGCGGCTAAGACGGTTAAAAAAAGGCAGAGAAATATCGACCGTTTCATTTATGACTACTCCTATCGCTATGATGATAATGAGAATTCCAATGACGATCCAAAGTATTTTTTTCATTTTGCCTTGAGATTATCCCACCAAGCTTGACTGTGTATCCACGCTGATGGTATATTCAATCCTGCTTTTACGATTCTGCCAGTCAAATCGATTTTGCCAAACGTAAGCACGATTAGCAAATATCCGAACACTTGCAAAATCGACAAGGCCAACCATATCCATGTCGCCCACCATCGAAATTTTGTATCATGTTTTTCGTTCATTGCCATTTGCCTTGATTTCCTGACTGCGTTTGATCACGGGTCCGCCAAAGGCACAGCCACCCTGAGCTACGATCAGTCCCGAAAGCAGAGGCAGCATAGACACATAAGCCGGCACACGCTCGGGCAATCCGAATATCAGAATGATGGCGACGATTACCAGGATAGCAACCTCGATTATCCAAGCATGTTGAATCAGGCGGATTGGTTTCATATTATCGTTCCTCTCGAATTTCTCTCCTCCATTTCCAGATTATATGTCTGTAGTTCTACTTCACGGAGCAATTCCTGCCAGGCGTCTGGATTGCTGATAAAATAGCGCGGACACGGAAGAGCGTCGGGATCCTCGTCCTCGCCGCGGAGTCCCTTGCCCGTAAACTGACTGTGCATCAAAATACGCGTCAGTGGGCGGAAGCGATTTTCCTGACAGAGAAAAGATAGCAAATCGACAGTATTGTTCAACGTCTGTCTATCGTACTGACCGTATTCGTTATCCCGATGGCAGAGTAGTACGCCAATTGAATGTAAATCCGGCGACGAACCCCACTTCTCCAGAATCCACGGAAAATAGTGAAACGCGCCGATAGACCAGGCTACTTCTGTTATCGGCATCCACTGAATCACGCCGTCCCAGTCAACCGAATAGTGATACGAGGCCTTGTTGTTTTTCAGCTCCACTTGCCGTTCGAAAGCATCTCGCAGATTTTTGGCCGTCGCATTCATCGCTGCGGACCAATGCACGTCTATTGTCTGTACATAGTCCATGGGAATCTGCGGCCGCGAGTACGGATTCGGAGTGAGGAAATCTTTCTCTATATCGATCATAATCCGCCTCCCGGATTATTTGTCTTTTTTGCCGTTAAGTTTGCCTTCGTTGCGGGCCGCTAATTTTTCTACTTCACTCAGTCTGCCGAATATGTTATCCAAGCGTCGCTCCACGGTTTTCTGCACGTGTCGTGCTACCCAGATAACACCTCCCAGATTGAAGATAATCAGAGCGAAATAAACTACATCTCGTATAGGCCAGGTGCTCATTTTTCTTTCGTCTCAGCCCGTCATTGATCTACATTTCGACTTTGATTCTTATTATAGGATTTTAATTGACAACATTTTCTAAAGAAATCTGCTTCTTTTTCTGTATGCCTATTCCAGTAATTTTTTTCTCTTGATTCCAGATATGCAATTAATAATTCTGCTTTTCCTTTATGAACTAGTAGATATTTTCTAATTAATTTTAAAAAGCGAAACATTTCTCGTTTTTTTATTAATCTCCATATATAAAGTTGTTTATAATTTTCTCGTTTTTTTAATTTGATTACTTTTCCTATTTTCAAAATTTCCTGTACTTTTTCTAGTAATTCTAATTTGGTATTACTGATAGTAATTTGTGCGTGGCGTTTCAATGCCATTGGATTATTATGCATTATTCCGCGAAATTCTCTACAACTTATATTTCCCTCGCCTTCAAATAAACCAATAACATATCCTAATTCAAAATCAGTTACATTATTAGGATAAAGTATATTTGATTCTTCGATTCCACACAATGAATTACCATATTGTCGAAATCTTGTAAGATGTTTTTGGCAATAGCCTTTCCCTTTATATTTATTATTACAACCTTCTATTTTGCAAATTTTCACGATGGCACCTTTGCATCTGTTAATTAGTCGGTATGGGGGAGAAGGTGCTAAACTCCCCCCAGGAGGCATCCTGCCGACATTGTAAATGTAT
The DNA here is from genome assembly GCA_030614945.1 of Phycisphaerae bacterium. The sequence continues at coordinate 1,997 of JAUXAH010000011.1, read as the reverse complement.
GCTAGTTTTTCTTTTTTGTCAATCAGTAGCTGCTTCGAATAATGTATAACGGATATCATGATCTTTCAACCACTTTCGCGCCTGGGCGGCGGTGAATTTATCCTTCTTGAATCGATATGTCTGCGTCGCCCATTTTTCGGTATTCGCTTTTAACTGACAAAGAACGAGACTTATTCCTGGAGCGATGTCTTTACGTCTGTATTTTTCCGTGCAGCTCCCTGGGCTTAGAATCCTGGCACTATGTTCGTTGGGATAGGGCATGAAATCCTCCTCGATTATGTCGCTTGTCCCAGTTTATCCATAACGAATTCAAAATGTACTTGTATCATTTCGGCATCGGTATCGAGTGTATCCTCGCTGATATCCCTCGACAATTTCAGGCCGATAACTCCACGAGCCACGGTGCCTGTTATTCCCGTTGTGAGCACGGTCCTGACTTTCGTTCCTGTTGGATGAGTTCCCGCACTCACTTTTGATATATTTGTCGTCGTTCCATCTACGGCATCACCAATTGCCAGATTATTATATTCAAGATTCCAGCATACCGTACCATTGTCCTGCCCGCCGGTATAACACCAATCTACTCGCACGGTGATTATCGATCCCGCTTTTAGGCGATATGGCGTAAGCAGGGAGTAATGCACGAAATCATCACTGAGTTTATCGAATGCCAGCGTCGGTACGATTCCGACGAAATTTGGATCTGGGGCGACTCCTCCCAAACCCCATTCCGGGGCAGCTATTCCCACATGCCGATTCACTTTTATCTACGACCATTGATTGCCATATTCGTCCGTCCAAAAACTAGAATTCTTGCCGAGTATTCGATTCCTCGCATAATACGGTCTATTAGCAGCAAAATGCGCGTCCATCTGTGCTTCTGTCCAGACAATATCAGGAACGATTAGCAAGTCGGTTATTTGCACATCTGCTTGTGATGCTCCAGCTTCATGCCCGATAAATAATGTAGGAAACGGTCCAGTAAGGGCATCGGGAGCAGCGTCCCAATCTGTATTCCCTTCTACCGCTCCTACTATTGGATAGACTTTCAATCTCGATGCTGTTTGTCTCTGAGCGGAAAGATCGATAGCCGCCGCCACCATTATCCATTGGTTTATATCTACTTCGGCGGACCCATCGTCGAATACTTGTGAAAATAAATATCGTGCGACTCCACCATCTTGCCAGCTAATGTAAATTCTATCCGTCCCTTGATCGTAATACATCAAATATTTATGGGTAGCGTCATTACTCCATCCAAGTAGCACACGACCTGTTGCCGTATCATAATTAAACCACGGCCTTATCCAAAACAAAACAGTGAACTTCGATAGCATAGTATAGAGATAATCTATCGAACCTGCTGGGCGAGATTTGTAGATGTAGGGAGTGGGATAAATTGAGTCTTCTGCTTGGGTTGCGGTAAAATATGTGTATTTGGTATTCGTGTTCGTAATGCAATATATCCTATTTACACTAGCTGCCGTAATACTTTCGGTAAAACAAAAAAGCCACAAAGTATCGTCATCGAGCCACTCAATTTTATGTGCTGTGCCAATAATTTCTGCAACTGCTCTAGTTGCCCATGTTATTTCTATTTTTAGTCGAATTGCCGGTACGGTAACGTCATCTACCCGCAGCGTACTTAGTGTATCATCACCTCTACGTATAAGCGCGCTTACCGCTTTAACGCCATCATCCGTAAACGTGATTACTTGATATATCAGACCTCCAGCTGCCGCAGCAATGACTTTCGTAAATCGATGTCCTTCTACATACAAATCAGATAGTTCATCCGTTGAATTAACATTAGTCCAATTCCCAGTAGTCAAATCCTCCGGATCGGCAACCAGGTTTTCAGCAGCCTTAAATACTCCTATCGTGCCTCGCCCAGTCCATTTATTGTGAGGATTGTTGTGAACGTCATCACCTTCCTCTGTGCTGTATGCTCCTGGAAAATGCTCAAATTTGGCAACGGTTCCCGGCTTGATTCTCCT